>JAAURL010000123.1 GCA_012032235.1 Akkermansiaceae bacterium
AAAGCGCAGCGGCCGCTTAAAAAGCTGCCTGAGCGATCTCTTCCAGCGTCAGATCCTCACGATTCCAATCCAACTCCCACGGGCAGATACCCGATGTGTGAGTGAGCAGCCGTCTCACAGTGATGGCCTGCCAATCGTCAGGCAAATCGGCCCTGAAGCGAGACAGATTTCATCCAGGCATTGCTCCCTGCGGCGCAAAACATAGGTTCGCTCCTATGTGATGGCATCGGCGATGCCGTTCTGATCCGTGGCGAAAAAGCACCGGGGCAATCATTGCGGCTTGCCTACAATATTCTCCAAGCCGCCGGTACACGTATTTTTAAAACGGATTACGTTGCTTGCCCCAGCTGTGGCCGCACGCTTTTCAATCTCCAACACACAACACAAAAAATCCGGGCGGCCACGGGCCATCTCAAAGGAGTTAGGATCGCCGTCATGGGATGTATCGTCAATGGTCCGGGAGAAATGGCGGATGCTGATTTCGGCTATGTCGGCGGCGCACCTAACAAAATTAATCTTTACGTTGGAAAAACAGCAGTGAAGTTTAATATCCCAGAAACAGAAGCTGTGGAGCGTCTCATCGACTTAATCCGTGAGCATGGAAAGTGGGTCGATGCGCCAGAGCCAGCAACTGTCGAAATCTAACCGAATATGTCAAAAACTGACACGCTTCCTCGCACCGAAGAGCTAACTTCCGTAGATGCGCCATGGAATGTCATTGTGCATGATGATCCGGTGAATCTCATGCAATATGTTACTTTCGTAATCATGAAGATTTTGGCTACGATGAAAAAAGCAACGCAGCTCATGATGCAGGTTCACCAGTTAGGCCGATCTATTGTGTGGACTGGCGAACGTGAAACAGCCGAGTTTTACACACAACAACTGCAAGTGCATCAATTGAAAACTTCCTTGGAAAAAGCAGAATGAAAGCAGCACCCACTCTCGAAGGAGGATTGCGTATCGACATGGAAGAGGCTCATGATTGGCAACTGCTCCATGCGATTATTTCTGATGCGACTGAACAGCAAGATGATCTCGCCAGCCGTCTCGGCGGATTGATTCGTCCGGAAGCAGGTGCTGAAGATTGGCAGGAATATATTGTCCCTGATTTGCGTGAGAGTTTTCAAGATGATCTTAATCTAGTCGGTGCCGCAATCGAAGCCGCCATGGTTCATGCGTCTGGTGGGGCGGGCCCAATTTGGATCACGCCTGATGATTGTTTTGCATGGTATAGTGCGTTTAACCAAGCGCGCCTTGCGATTGAAGAACGCTTTCATTTCGGCCAGGGTGAAATGGTTGATTTACAAAAACTAACAGCCTCACAGCGTTCCGCGTTTATCCGGTCTAAGTTTTACTGCCAGATTCAGGGATTGCTGTTAGAGCATGTCATGAAATAACTATAACGTCTGAGAAAGCAGTTTCTCCAACGTTTCAAAGACCGTCTCTGGAGTTAAATCTAGTAAGATGCCTCCAGGCGCGACAATGGAAGCAGTGCGTTTTACGCCCGGTGGCCATGGACCAAAGCGATCTGGAGAAGTCGGTCCAAAAATCGCTAACACCCGATTTCCAACTGCGGCAGAAAGATGCATCGGCCCACTGTCATTGCCGATAAATACCGAAGGCTGACGTGCTAACTCAATCATGTCATCAAACGGGCAGCCTGTTAGATTTAGGAAGCGTCCATCTGGCACGCAAAAGTCCGGCGCAGTCACTTTTCCTGCACACCAGGCGACCCGGCTATCTGGAATGTGATCGAAGATCAGCTTCGTGAGTTGGCTGAATTTTGGCCATTCTTTTTCCGCGCCCCGGCTATCGGTAAAAATCACAAATTGCCGAAGAGGATCTCCCGTGAAAAAGGAAGACCATTTGAAAGTAGGGCCTGCTCGTAAATCGAGTGGATAGGAAATTTCCTCCTCAATCCCCAGAGTTTTCGCAAATTCCAACAAGACAGGAATTGCATGATGCGGGCCATTTCCTGGCGGCATTTTCACCTTTCGGGAGAATAGGCTAGCACCTTCTCGCGAATCAGCTCGCCCCCATTTTTCGGGAGATCGTGCTGCGGCTGCCATCAATCCAGATCGCAACAATCCCTGCATGTCCCAGACCCTATCAAACTGACGATTCCGCAGGGTTTTCATGATGTCGAAAAGGCCAGCGAAACCTTCTTTTCTTCGAAAATGGATGACCTCCTGAACGAAAGGTGCAGCCTCCACCAGAGGAGCAAAGCGATCTCGTGCGACCCATGTGATCCGGCAACTCGGCAACTTTTTTGCGACAGTTTGCACTACTTGGAGACCGTGGACGATATCTCCCAGCGACGATGGTTTGATGATTAGCAAGCTGCTAGGTGCAGAAGAGCGTTGCATTTTTGGCATCAAGTAGGCTTGCTTCTCCCCCCCTTCCCTGCAACCGTAATTGCCATTCCTGTTCGCCAATGCACTTCAACCCGGACGAAATTTCGACTCTCCAAGCCACACTCACTGCTCGTTGGCATCAGGAGGAATCAACCGCTACGGGTAGTGAATTTCTCCGCTTGGTGCAGGAAAATCATTTGCGGAATTTCCAACTTTGGCACGAGGAAGACATCGCCCGCCGGGATGATCTGGGTTCCGACGCGTCCATCAAGCAAAGCGCGCCATCGACCGCTTTAATCAAGAGCGCAACAACTTCATCGAGGAAATGGACAAGGCAATCGTCGCCGCTCTGAAACCTGCCGAATCCGGCGTGCCGCGAAATTCCGAAACACCCGGCATGATCATTGATCGTCTCTCGATTTTGTCGCTAAAAGAATACCACATGCACGAGGAAGCTGTCCGCCCAGAAGCCTCTGAATCGCACCGTGCGACTTGCGGTGAAAAGCTCGCTCGTATCGTTCGCCAGCGCGCAGACCTCACTCAATGTCTCGCTGAGTTATTCGATGAGATCACCGCTAGAACGCGGACAATCGCAGTCTATTACCAATTTAAAATGTATAATGACCCAGCTCTCAACCCACAACTCTACCGTGCAGCCTCGGCCACGGGTGCATGATGACGATGACAATTCCTCGGGAAAAAATTCTGGTCACTGGTGGTGCTGGATTTATCGCTTCTCATCTCTGTGAAGCCTTGCTTGCAGAGGGTGCTGAGCTTGTCGTTTTGGACGATTTCAACGACTTCTACAACCCTGCAATCAAGGAAGGAAATGTCGCTGGATTTCGTGATAAAGTCACCCTGGTAAGAGGCGATCTCCGTGATGCAGGGCTCATCGATTCGTTATTCGCAGAAAATCAGTTTAGTCAGGTTTTTCACTTTGCAGCTAGGGCGGGCGTGCGACCATCGATTGCTAACTCAAGGCTATATGTTAGCACGAATATCGATGGCACCGTGAATCTTTTAGAGGCCTGTCGGCGAACTGGAGTGAAGAGTTTCATTTTCGCCTCTTCCTCCTCTGTTTACGGAGTCAATAAAAAGGTTCCTTTTGCTGAAACGGATCTCATCCAACGCACCATTCTCCTTATGCTGCGACAAAGATCGCAGGCGAACAGCTTTGCTCGAACTATTCATATCTTTATGGAATTCGCTGCATCTGCCTGCGCTTTTTCACTGTTTATGGCCCACGGCAAAGGCCGGATTTAGCGATCTCAAAATTCACCCGCCAGATCTTAGCAGATCAACCGATTGATCAATACGGTGATGGTAGCACCGCACGCGACTATACTTTTGTCGAAGACATCATCCATGGCGTCATGGCTGCGAAAAACTACACGGAGTCAGATTTCGAAATCATTAACCTAGGTGGATCCGCAGCAAATACGCTATCACAATTGATTGCAGGCATTGAGGAAATCCTCGGTCGAAAAGCAAAGATCAATCTTTTGCCAGATCAGCCAGGCGATGTGCCACTGACATTCGCGGATGTCAGTAAGGCAAAACAATTTCTGGGATACAGTCCCCAAACGCCTTTAAAGCAAGGTCTCCAAAATATGTCGAATGGGTGAAGCAGACTCAGCATTTTCAGTAGTGAAACGGATCGTAATCACTGGAGGTCATGGCGGATTAGCACGTGCTCTGGTGATGGAGTTCACGGCGAATGACTGGCAGGTGGATGCTCCTGGCCGCGACGAACTTGATGTTTCTAATTACTCATCGATTGAGGATTATTTTAATGATCGCTCCGTTGATCTTTTAATTTGTGCGGCAGGCCTAACGCTTGACGCGCCCCTTGTAAGGATCACTGAAGATGCATGGGATGAAGTTTTAGCAGTGAATTATCAAGGTGCCGCTGCGTGTTCTAGCGCAGCTCTACCTGAAATGATCCGGCAAGGCTACGGCCACATCGTTTTCATTTCCAGCTATTCCGCGATTCATCCTCCGACTGGCCAAGTGGCTTATGCGACGGCGAAGGCGGCTTTGATCGGGCTAACCCAATCGATGGCTCAGCAATATGGCCGAAACAATATCCGTGTGAATGCGATCTTGCCGGGCTTCTTGGAAACGCCGATGACTGAAAAAGTTTCGCCAAAACGCAAAGTCGAGATCCTAGCAGAACATCACTTGGAACACTTCAACACGCCGGAAATTGTTGCGAAATTTATCCACCAAATTCATGAAAATCTACCATTCACTTCTGGACAAATTTTCCAATTAGACAGCCGCAGTCGATAATTCACTGGAAAAAATCCAATACTAGCGCATGGCTATTGCGGCTTACGCCAAATTCCATTTATGAAAATTGCCAAACACAACTTTGCCAACGAAGAAGTCATCCTCGATTTCCACGAATATGAGTCCTGCGAATTTAAAAACTGCAAATTTGTCGTCCTCGGATACGGCCCGTTTGCCTTGAACCAATGCGAAGTCGTAAATTGCGAGTTCCACTTTGCAGGTCCTGCTGCCAGCACCATTCAGACGATGACGACGATCTATCACAATATCGGCGAACAAGGGAAAAACCTCATCGAAGCTACCTTTGAAAGCATCCGTCATGCAGGTGGGAATCTGCCACAGGCGTAAGGGGTCTCTCCTATTTCAATGCGCCTTGCCGTCATCAACCTCGTAGGTTTATCGCGCTCACTGTTAGGTGAGCACATGCCGGGAGTGACGAGTTTTGCAGAGAAGCACGGCTTACAAACTTACGCGCCCGCATTTCCCGCAGTGACCTGCACGGCGCAGTCATCGATTGTGACAGGAACTTCACCCGCGCAGCATGGCGTGGTGGCAAACGGGTGGTATGATCGGGAAAATGCTGAGGTGCGCTTTTGGAAGCAAAGCAACCACATCGTCAAAGGCGAAAAACTTTGGGATCGGCTGCGACGTGAGATTCCTAGCTTCACCTGCGCCAAGTTATTTTGGTGGTATAACATGCATTCCTCCGTGGATTTTGCGATCACTCCGCGGCCAATTTATCCAGCAGATGGGCGGAAAATTTTTGACGTCCACACGCAACCGATGAAAATGCGGGATGAGATTAAAAAAGATCTCGGACCCTTTCCTTTCCAGGCATTTTGGGGTCCCGCAGCAGGCATTGCGTCATCGGAATGGATCGCGGCTTCCGCGAAATGGGTGGAAGAAAAACACTCGCCCACATTGAGCTTAGTCTATCTTCCGCATTTGGATTATCCGTTGCAAAAAGACGGGCCGCTGGCCACATCGATTCCGGGAGAACTGCGAAACATCGACAAGCTCGTCACAGATTTAGTCAGCTACTATGAATCCCGTAGCATTCGAGTTTTGATTTTATCTGAATATGGAATTTCTGCGGTCACGCGCCCAATTCATTTGAATCATCTGTTCCGGGAGAAAGGCTGGATTCAGGTGAAAGACGAGTTGGGATTAGAGACGCTAGATTGCGGAGCTTCGCGTGCTTTCGCCATCGCGGATCACCAAATCGCACACATTTATATTAACGACGCTTCGATTCGTGATGAAGTTCGTGATTTGTTAGGCAAAACTCCCGGGGTGGATGAAGTCCGCAGCCCTGAAGAACTCTGGGGAAAAGGAATCGCTAGCAAACGTGGTGGTGATTTTGTTGCTATTTCTACGGCAGATGCGTGGTTCACTTATTACTTTTGGAAAGACGACACACTGGCTCCCGACTACGCACGGACTATCGATATTCACCGTAAGCCTGGCTATGACCCATGTGAATTATTTGTGGATCCTAACATTTCATTTCCGAAGCTACGTATCGCGAAATTTCTCCTAAAGAAGAAACTGGGTTTACGTGGTCTGTTGGACATCATTCCACTAGATTCCTCACTGGTTAAAGGATCGCATGGCAGAGATGCGGTTCCAGACGATGAACGACCTGTCATCTTGGGAGCAAAACACGAAGTCACCACCGCAGAAGATATTCACCAGGCGATTTTAGCCATGTTTCGGGAATGAGCGCGGAGCGAAATAAAGATCACAAAAATGGATTGCCAAGCGTGCGGCGAGTTTCTAGGTTCCCGCCCTTCCTACGAAGGGGCAGATGTCAGAGTGGTCGAATGAGCACGCTTGGAAAGCGTATGTGGCAGCGATGTTACCGAGGGTTCGAATCTCTCCCTGTCCGCCAGGATTAGCGAATCCAATGCGAACGTCTATGGATCAAAAGGCTCAAAGGTTTGTCCGGCTGACACGGCTTTCAGCTTTAAATGAAGTGCAATCGGTAATCGGCTGTGGAGCCTCTTTCGACACTCTTTGACAGCCTTTGCTCTCCCCGGCATTTACGCAGTCGCCCTTCACCACTTGCATCTCGTGCTCGGTGTGGTTTCGAAGTTCCCGATATTGCTTCAAGCGCACGAATCACTCCTTCCTCTTGAATTGTTGCTGCAGATTACGGATGCGGCGTGATCGTGATGATCGTGATCTCTTTCTTGTCTGGACCGTAGAACCAGAAAATCCGGTAGGCCGCCGGTATCTTGCTCTCGGCATACGCCTCAAAAATTTCCTCCCCACCTGGCCCCGAAAGAGAGGTGTATTTGTGCGTATTCAATCCCGGATGCTGTGGATTTGTTTCAAGATAGCCAAGAGCCTTTCTAACTGCTTTGAGGCGCTTCAGGATTCTTTTGTCCTTTTCAAGCGATTTTAAATCCGCTTCGGCCTGTGGCGTGAATTTGAGGAAGAAAGCCATGCGTTAGTCGATGCTTTCATCCGCATATTGAGAGAAGCTCCCCAAAGAGCGCGATTTTCCTTCGGCTGCCTGTGCCAAGCCTTTTTTCACCGCTCCAAGGGCTGCGGCATTCTTAAAGAGCCATGCTTCCCGCGCTGGAATTTCGGTGAAGGGTTCGAGGATGATGTTTCCGTCTTCTAAACGACGAGCCCGGAAGCTGCTGATACCTTGAGCAAGCTTGCCAAGCGTAATCCGCCCCTTGGCATCGGGCCTAAGCTGTTGAACTAGCATTTCCATAGCATTTTCTCCTTAATTACGTTAAGCATAGCAGATTGGTGGGAATACGTCAATGTGGGATTTTGCTCAATCCCACTGATTTTACGGCGTGGTGTTCAAGATGATCAAGGATTTGAATTTCTTCTCAAAGCGGTAGGCCTGCATTTCACAGGGAAGGCCGACCAGTCGGCGGATGGCCGTTTCGGAAAACCCCGCAGAGCCCTTTTCCCGTCCAGGGCGGCGAGAAATTCCGTGAGGGTCTTGAGACAGGTCATCGGTCTGCGTTTGTTTTCCGCACAGGCTGCTGCTTTTGTGTTTGGTGAAACGCTGCCTGAAAATAATCTGGAAAGTCTGTAAAACTGGCACATTGCACGAAGTAACTTACTGCGTGTATAACCCACTAGCCCTTGGCATCATGGATGCTCGCGAAAAAAGTAAGTCATCCAGCTCTCTCGAATCAAAACTCTAAAAATCAATAACCCATGGGACACCTCAATTTGATCATGGCTCTTTTTGCCAGCTCCGCGCTCTTCGCGACAGCGGCCAATCCCTTCGGTGTCTTCGATTTCGATCTACGCGGCAAGGATCCAGCCGAGCAGCTTCGCAGTGTCGATGGCATCGGCTACGAAGGATTCACGATGTGGTTCAACAATGACAAACTGAAAGCCTACCAAAACGTGAAGCCCGACTTCAAACTTGTGGCCGCCATTGTTGTCATCGATATCGACAAACCTGAATCCTTCAAACGCGAGCATATAAAAAATGCCTCCCGCAAGCTTGCATCTATGAATGCGAAGCTCTGGCTCATCATCAAAGGAGCGAAAGGAAAAACTGCGGAGATCCAAGCACTCATCAATGAGGTGGCTCAAATCGCCGTTGCCGAAAAATGCGGAGTTTCTCTGTATCCACATGATAACTGCGCTGTCGAGACAGCAGAAGAAATGCTTGTTTACTTAAAGAAGGCGAATCAGCCAAATCTCACCATCAGCGTCCACCAATGCCATGAACTGCGCGCTGGAAATATGAACCGCCTTGATGAAGTCATGACTGCCGTGGGCCCTTACATGGACATCATCACCATCTGCGGGTCCGACATAAAGCTGAAGGACAATAGCGAGGACTGGAGTGACGCCATCAAGCCACTCGGCGAAGGTGACTATGATCCCAAAGAATTTCTTCGTGCGCTCAAGCGGCACAAGTTTCAGGGTCCCATTATCCTCCACACCTTTGGCCTGAAGGACAAACCGGCAAGCCATTACCAGACTTCTTACGATCTCTATCAAAAAATGCGTGCTGAAGTGGACGCTGAAAAATAACCACACCGCTCATGAAAATTACACTAATCGCACTGATGTCTATGTTCACGCTCTATTCCGCCTTTGGTAAGGACGCCGCCTCTAACCATCAAATGGAAGTGGTTAAAAAACCGCTACGGGTCGAGACTTCGGAAGAACTTCCGTTTCCCGCCGAGAAGGTTTGGAAGCTCATCGCCGGTTTCGACACTCTGCCGGATTATCACGCGTCCATCACAACGAGTGAACTTCTCGAAGGCGGAGTCATCCGTAAGATCGGCCTGACCGAGGCCGCCGGTGGTGGCTATGTCGTCGAGCGACTCGTCTATTTCAACGACGACACTCGTGAGTTCAGCTACAAGATCACGGACCTTATCGACTGTCGTTTCCCGCTACGGAACTATCAAGCCTACGTCCGTCTCGAAACGATCGATGCGAGCAAATGCCGCCTCCACTGGGG
The DNA here is from genome assembly GCA_012032235.1 of Akkermansiaceae bacterium. Lineage (GTDB taxonomy): Bacteria > Verrucomicrobiota > Verrucomicrobiia > Verrucomicrobiales > Akkermansiaceae > Luteolibacter. The sequence continues at coordinate 9,106 of JAAURL010000123.1, forward strand.
CAGCGTCTTCACCTTGGAAGGTGCCACCGAGAAGGAGGGCGACGATCTCGCGAAGATCATTTATCAAGGCTGCTATGACGGCATCCGCAAGGTGCT
>JAAURL010000124.1 GCA_012032235.1 Akkermansiaceae bacterium
TTTTCCTGCTCGAAATCATTTCCGCGTCCGGTCAGCTTTCGCCTGTGGATTTGTTTTCGAGACCCAAAACTCCAGAGGAAAAGGCACTCTCTGTAACGCAGTTGCTGCGGCGAATGAAAAACTTGTTAGAGGTGCAAGTCGGTGAAGTGTGGATCGAAGGAGAAGTCTCTAATCTAAAAAAACAAGGCAGCGGACATTGGTATTTTTCCCTAAAAGATGAGGGAGCACAGATTCAGTGTGCGATGTTTGGTGCTCGCAAAAGACAGGGAGCAGAGGCGCTAGAAGATGGCGCGAAAGTCAGAATTTTCGCGGAGGCCAGCGTCTACGAGGCACGTGGCCAGCTGCAGGTGATCGTGCAAAAGGCGGAGCGCGCTGGCATGGGCGATTTGCAGGCGAAGTTCGAGGCGCTAAAGCGAAAGCTCCAAGCCGAAGGACTATTCGACGCAGAACGTAAAAAGCCAGTCCCGCGATTTCCACAAGTCATCGGGATCATCACCTCTGGCACAGGCGCGGCACTGCAAGATATACTCAATGTGTTGAAACGGCGTGCGCCATGGGTGCAGCCCGTGCTCTTTCCGGTGAGGGTCCAAGGTCGCGGGGCGGAGATCGAAATTGCCACGGCCATTGAGAAAATGGGAAATCCCGAGGCCTTTGGATATCCCTGTTGCGATGTGCTCATCGTCGGGCGAGGAGGCGGCTCGATTGAAGATTTGTGGAGCTTTAATGAGGAAGTCGTGGCACGCGCGATTGCAGCTTGCCCGATTCCGATTATTTCCGCAGTGGGGCATGAAATTGATTTTACGATTGCCGACTTCGTCGCCGATTTGCGCGCTCCTACACCCAGTGCCGCAGCAGAACTGGCGGTCGCAGATGCAGCTGAATTGTTAGCTAGGCTGAGGCAATCCACCGCCGAATGGCTACGGCAGGCGCGGGAGCAGCTCAGAGCGTTCCCAGCTCGCCGTGGAATCTTTAAAACGTGGTGTCCTGCAACGCGATGGAGAGCGGCTTTTGCGTGAATCCGTGATGCGGTTAGATTCTGTGCGGAATCAGATTTCCAAAGTCACACAAGCCTCGCTGGATGTGATGAATTCACGTCTGAATGAATTGCGAACACTGCATAAAACGCATCATCCCGCAAGGATGTTAGAACGACGAACTGAGGCGCTCGAAACCATGAGACGGCAGATCGAACGGGCAGGAAAAAATGCTTTTGCTGGGCGGGATAAACGCCTCGCCAATTTAGGGGTGTTATTGCGCGCACTGGGACCAGAGTCTGCCTTCCAGCGGGGATTTTCCATCGCCTTCGATGCCGAGGGAAAAGTCATCACTTCTGCGGCTTCACTGAAATCGGGAGAAATCATCCGCACGAAATTTGCCGATGGAGAAGCGACCAGCGTGGTGAAAGAGTCACCCAATCCCGCGAAATGATTTTCCATGCGCTGTGCTAGCTGCATATGATTTTTCCATGCCGTTTAGCAACTTTGGATTCGAGAAAGAGATTCTCCGCGCCGTGAAAAAAGCCGGTTATACTCGCCCCACTCCGGTGCAGGCCGCTGCGATTCCTAAAGTGATGCAGGGACATGACTTGATCGCGATCGCCCAGACTGGAACTGGCAAAACTGCGGCCTTCGTCTTGCCGATGCTGAACCGGTTTTTTAAAGAAAATCGCGATGGTAAAAGGCATGACCTCAAAGCGCTGATTCTGGCTCCTACGCGGGAGCTAGCCTTGCAGATCATGGAAACGATTCGGGTTTATGGCGATGGCTTACCGATTCGTGCGGCTGCGATTTTCGGTGGCGTGGAAGAGGAAGCCCAGATGAAAGCGCTGCGAAAAGGCGTCGATTTCGTCGTGGCCACACCAGGGCGATTGATCGATTTCATGGAACGGGAAAAGATCAATTTTGATTTGTTAGAAACTCTGGTTCTCGATGAAGCAGACCGCATGCTGCACATGGGATTTTTACCTGACATCGAGAAAATCGTGAGTGATCTCCCCAGACGCCGACAGACATTGATGTTCTCTGCGACATTTCCCAAAGAGGTCGAATCTCTGGCACGGCGCTTTCAGCATGAGCCGAAGATGGTGCAGATCGGGAAACGATCCAACCCAGCAGATACCGTAGCGCAGTTTGTTTATGAAGTGCCTGCCCATTTGAAAAGCCCGCTGCTGTTAGAGCTTCTCAAACAACCGAATTACCAACGCGTTCTCGTCTTCGTCCGGATGAAGATGGGGCTAATTTACTCACTAATTTTCTCAAGCTCGCGGGAATCAAAGTCGCCAAGCTCCACTCCAGTCGTTCGCAAGAACAGCGGCTGCAGGCCTTAAAAGATTTTAAAGAAGGAAAAGTCCAAGTGTTAGTCGCTACGGACATCGTCGCACGTGGAATCGATATCGATGGAGTCACGCAGGTGGTGAATTTTGATTTCCCGGTGAACCCAGAAGACTACATCCATCGCATCGGTCGCACAGGCCGTGCGGAATCCGCCGGTGAAGCGATCAGCCTGGTGCCCAAAGGAGATCTGAACTTGTTAGGTATTCTGGAGTTTTCCATCGGCCAGAGGCTGGAGCGAAAAAAACTCCGCGGCTTCGATTATCACGCGTCTAGCCCAGCGCCTGTTCCCGGCACCGCACCTGCGAAACGCGATTGGCGGAAACGCACGCGTGAAATGGAGACAAAGAAAACAATCAAGCCCGCGGGGAAAAAGACAGCGAAGAAATCTGTTAGCAAAAAGAAATGATAAGATCAGGTTTCACCTCTTATTTGAATGTGTAAAAAAGGCGCTGAGCTTATACAGCCCAGCGCCTTTGCAAAGCGTTTCCGAAACGCAAGCGGCTATGAAAATGTCTGGCCTCCCCCCGGATGCCAAACTGTATTTACGCTCGCATTAAGTAACGATTGCCCGATTATAGTTGTACCGATTGCTAAAAAAACAAGAGGGAGATTTAAAAAATTTCATTTAGGGAGTTCATTCCCAATCCATCGCTTTCGATCTAGCTTTCTCCCTCCTCGATGACCTAACAGAAAAAGTGGTTGATCGCTTCGATGGAACCGTAACCATGGGAGGCTTTCGCCACGACTCCTCCATACATTGTGACTTTTTGCTGAATCGCCGCGACGGCATTTGCTGGGCAGGCAATCATTCCGGCGTGCGCGGGATCCAACATTTCCGTGTCGTTGTAGCTATCGCCGATGGCGAAGCAGTCTGCTGTTTTTAAATCATAGTTTTTCGTAATTTCGCTGAGGCTACTGCCTTTTTGAAAATCGCGATGGCCAAAGCGCAGGTAAATCGAATTCCGCTGCCAAGAAAAATGTGGCTCTACGGCGACGAGTGGCGCGATGTGGCCGACGATCCATTCCATTTCCTCCTCGGACTGGGAAATGATCCCAGCAGGTTCGCCCGCCATTTCTAACCAGCGTGCACCGGTTTGCTCCTCAATGTCATGACGGATTTTTTTAAGGAGCTTTTTGGAGCTTTTTAAAAAGCCGATGGATTTCCTTCTCACAACGGTTGTTCCAAGTGGTGTATGGCAGCCAGCGGCCGAATGGATTAGGGAGGAAAATTTCATGCTCTCTGGCGACGACCCAATCGGGAAGAAATGGGAAACGGCTTTCGACAAATCCTTCGATGAGCTGGGGCATGGAGCGCCCGGTATTGATTCCCCAGACGATGTTGCGCTCCTGACGCAGTAGGGAAATGACTTCGAAAAATTCCGTTGGCACAGGCGGAGATGTGCCTGGATGGTGCAAGGTACCGTCGAAGTCGAACGATAAAATCGCAGTCGGTGCAGATGATAAAGGGAGCGTTTTCATGAGAAATCATTGCTGTTCCATCACCTTTTTGCACCAAGCCAGAGCCATGAGTGCGTAGCCCGTGCCGTATGGCTGATGATAATCGTAGAGTGGATAATCCCACCACGAGCCCTGTCTTTTTCCTGGCGCTCTAACAAGATAGCAGCCAGCCGCTGTGCATAAGAAGCATGCTGCTCCTTTGGCAAAAGCCTAACAGATTCGGTGAAATAGTAAATGCCGTAGTAGTAAAAGTAGCCAGCGATTCTAAACTGTGCCTCGTGAGGAATAGGTCGTTTACGGCCGTTGCTGAGGAAGCCTTCACGGGCCAGAAAGCGATTTGACCATGTTGTTAGGATTTCATCAGTGACGGCTTTTTCTCCAAAGACGCGCAGGGCAGCATTGCAGACTTGGGAGCGGGCCAAAGAACCTGCGGGACGATTGATCTCGATCCTCGGATACATGCGATGTTCAAAGGAATAGGTGTAGGCAAAATCAGTCGTGCGCTGCGCATTGATCCCGGCGATGGCGCGGCAGATGATTTTTTCATCGAGTTTTAGCTGCATCGTCGCCCGGCCTTCATTCATGGCTAGCAGGACCGTCGCCGTGGTAAATGATGTCGGGAGGCCAGAAGGTTTTGAGTGGTGAGATCGTCAAAAACATCGAGATAGCCCCAGCCGCCATTGACTTCTGCGTAGCGGTTCAGGAGATCGACTTGCTCCTGACCTAGACGCGCCCATACGGCCTTTTTCGCGGGCTCTTTCTCCCGGGAGAAAAGCCGGGAGATCGCCCGCAACCCGTAGGCGTGCCCCCAGATATTGTAAGTCGTTGTCTGATCTGCACGGCGTAGTTTCGGGAGCTCCGCAGCGGCCCATTTCCCCGCTTTATCAATGGCTGCGATGGCTTCTGGGCGGGAGTCCGCAGCATCGATGAGACCGGTGAGAGCGAGCCCTGAAGCTCCCGCACGAAAGGCGTGATGCGCTCCGGGGAGCGGCGCGTAAATGTTGAGGCCTTTGGTGCGGGTGGCGCTGCCCCAGGAGCCGTTAGGATTTTGATCGGCGATCAGGAAATCGACTCCGCGTTTGATCGAAGTGTTGATTTCCTCGATGGTCACTTCTGATTTCTCATGGGAGATTTCCTTGGAAAATCCTAGGGAGGAAAAAGCGAGTAGCGCGGAAATGACGGCACGGAAAATCACGGGACGATGATCACTTGGCCGATTTCCACGCCGGATAAAATTTCCGTTAGATCCTTGGAGACGCGACCACATTTCACTTGGCGACGCTCAGTTTTCCCATCGGCCATTTTCACTTCCACCGTCCAACCGCTACTCTCGTAGTTGAGTGCGGCAGTCGGAATGGCGATGGCGGTTTGGTTTTCGTAAGCGATGATGCGGACCTGCGCGGCTGCTCCCGCTGTAACGGTGACGCCCTGCGGCCAAGTGACCGAGAAATCTGCGCGGTAAGTGCCCTGAGAACTGGGAACATCGGCGAGTTTGTTGATTTTATCGGGATTTCTAGTTCCTCCCGCCCGGCAAGCGTGGCGATCCCTGACAGATCTGCTTTTAAAATCCGCGCCGTCGCTTCATCGAGAAATGAAGTCAGCCCTAACGCTGCCGTCGCAGGGAAAAAGGTGGCGAAGGCGGTGTGCACCGGCGGCTTCCCATGCGGGACGAGTTGTTTGACAAAATCTCCCGCTGACCATTTCCCATTTTCGATCGGGCCGTGGTAAAACCAGCCGTCAGCGGGAGCGAGAAATTCAAATTGCTGGCGGTCGGATTCTAGCTTGGTGAGGTTTTCCTTCGCGCGCTCGTTTTCGATTGTAGCAGTTTCCAGCGACAGCTTGGCCAGTTCGATTGCACGTGGGATGTCGGCCTCGGCTTTTGCGAGAGCGATGGCGGTGTCTCGCGCCGTGTCAGCCAGCTTTTGCGCCTCGCGTGGGAGGGAAACTTTCAGCGTTCTCTGGTGCTCTAACATCTGCATCCGCAGCGCGAATTCCGCAGCGGCGACGGCATCTTGCTGGCGAACGAGGATGATTTCCTCCGTTTCTTCCGTGATGTCATCGTCTTTATACATCTTGGAAAGTTGCTTCAGCTCCTCCCGCTCGTTGCCGAGTTGCTGCTCGTAACGTTTGATTTGTTGAGCGGCGGTTTCCTCATCAGCCTTGCGGCGGATTTCCGTAAAATAGGTATTTTCCTCCTTCGCGATTTCCGCAGCACGGCGGATCTCGGCTAACCGATGCGGTGATGTTTCCTGGAGATTTTTAAAATCTAACTCTGCCTGCGCCAGATTGAGCATTCCTTTTTCCAAGGTCTGGCGGGCATCCATCAGCTTCTTGTCGATGCCTTCGGGGTCGAAACTCACGAGAACATCTCCCTTTTTCACTCTGGTGCCATGCTCGGCGATTTTGAGAATTTCGAAGTCTTCCCATGCCTGCACATCCAGCCGCAGCAAAGTCATCTTGCCGTCGGGCAGCACGGTCGCAGAAAAGGATTTTTCGATACGAAAAGGACGCGAATCGACCGTCATTTCACCGGCGTGGGAAGCAGCAGCAATCAATGCGGGAACGAGAGAAAAAGGAGTGAGACGTGCCATGAACTGCCGAAAACTAGCAAGCCCAGCGGGGAAAATCAAATCAATCCGCCGCCTTGCCTTTTCGCGCCAACCAGATCGGGAGAAAGCGTGGCTTTTTCGCGTTGGGTGAAGATGGGACGGTGAATTCCGCCACATCAAAGCCGGAACCTTGGAGGCGGCGCGTCAATGTCGGGACGTGTCGTGATCCCGCGATGGCGAGGAGACCGCCTTGCTGGAGCGCCTCATACGCCGCGGAAACCCAGCGGCGCTCATCCAGCCAAGTCCGATTTCGCGGTCCTGTCGGCGAGGCATCTAAATGAACGAGGATCGCATGGAGCAATCCAGCGTGGCGGATCAGCGCCTGCGGTCCACAATCATTTCCTAGAGAAATGCGAGGATCTGTGAGGAGCGGACTCTCTGGGAGATGCGCACGGTGCCAATCGGCGATGTCGGTGAGCGGCTCTCCCACGTAGAAAGTAGCGCGTTTCTGCGGGAGCTCTTTCGCCACAGCGGCGATGGCATGGCCTAGACCCAGCCCGCAAAAAAAGATTTGCGGCTGCCGCGCGGGACGGAAAGGAGCGCAAGCCAGACGGGCTAACTCCTCTTCCGCCGCCTTCGTCGCTGGGCCACAAATTTGCTGGCCGTGGACGAGCAGAAATTTTCTCCCGTCATGCTCTTGGAGTTCTAGAGTGTTTCCGTCGGGAAGTTGCGTTTCTGCGAGAGTGATTCTTGGTTTCATCGTGCTTGAGGCTTGCCTTGGCGGAAAGTTCTTAATAGTGAAAGGACGCTATGTCCACAGAACCTGATCAAACACCACATCAATCTCCTCAGCCTCCTCTAAATTCTCCGACTCCCAACCAAATCCCGGGAGCAGAAAAGAAGATGGTCGCAGGAATTCTCGGGATTTTATTGGGGTGTTTCGGAGTCCATAAATTTTACCTCGGCTATCAAAAAGAAGGCATCATCATGTTGATCGTCGGCGTGGTGGGTTTTGTGCTTTGCGGCATCCCGACAATGGTCGCTTCCATCATCGGCATCGTGGAAGGAGTTCTTTATCTCACCAAGCCAGACGAGGAATTCGTGAAAACTTATGTTACTAACAAGAAGCCTTGGTTCTAGAATTGATACGTCTGGCATCTTGATTTGTGAAACGCGGAAGTAACACAGCCGTCTCGGCGGTTTCATTTAAAAAGGCATGCTGCATGTTCCTCACTCGCATCGCTTCCCATCAACATGATGCACGCGAGTATCAGCTTATCGAGCATGCTTGAAATGATAGATTCCAGATGGAATCTGAATCATCAGAGGCTGAACTTCATCAGCCTCGCTAGGATTTAGAATTTTGATTTCCGGATTTGTAGATAGAGGTTTGTTAGACTCAGTGAAGGTAGAGGCAGCTGCCGGAATCGGAAACAAAAGGGTGGCGTCGGTATTGGGAGGGATTTCCACATTCCAGACAAATTCCGCGGGATCTTTTTTCCAATGACTGCGGACTGGGCCGTAAAGCGTGTGGTGACTGGCGTCCACCTCATTCAAAGCCATCGGAATGCTGGGGGCGAAGAAGATGTGGCGGTAGCCAGGTGCCGAAGGATCTGTCTGGATTCCGGCGAGGCGCTCAAAGCACCAAGTGATGGAGTCGCCGATCATCGCGATGTGATTTCCTGAGTTCATCGAAGGTTCAGCCGTGTTGCCGTTCCAAAGCTCCCAGATGGTGGTGGCTCCATGATCGATCATGTATCCCCAGCTGGGATAGTCTTTCTGCGTCGCCATGGTGAAGACGGTGTCGCTCTGGCGGAGGTCATCTAGCGCGAGATGAAGCCACTGGGTTCCGATCACTCCGGTGCGAATGTGACTGCGGTCCTTTTCGCGAACTCGCTGGAGAAATGACTTAGCGAATGCGTCTTGCGAAGTGGAAGGAACAAGCCCAAAGGCCTGAGTAATGGCGAAGCTGGTTTGCGTTCCGTTAGAAAAAACGGCGAGCTCTTTATCCCAAAAGCGATCTTGGATCGTGCGGCGGGCGCTCTCGAATTCTCTCCCCCATTTCGCGACATCATCGGCTTTCCCGAGGAGCTTGGCGGTGTCTGCCATGATCGAGAAATGCTTGGCAAGAAAAGCATTTGCGATGAGAACTTTATCCGTCGTGTCATCGGGAGCGGGAGGATGAACCGCATCGATCTCCTGGGGTGGAGCGACCCAGTCACCATAAGTATCAGCAGGTAGCAAGCCATCGGCTCCCCGGCGTTTGAGGAGAAACTCTAACCAAAGTGCATTTCCCGCGTAGTGACGTTCCAACAGACGTTTGTCTCCATATTTCAGATAGATTGTTTCCGGGAGCACAGTTTGGATGGCGGGCCAGACTGCGGAGGCGGAGTAAAATTGCCAGAGCGCGGGAGCGACGTCAGACACGTTTCCGTTTGGGCGTTGAGAGGCGCGGATTTCATCGAGATATTTTGTGTAAAATGCGGCGACGTCGAAGAGGAATGTTTCGCTGCGGGTCTGGGAGGAGCGATCTCCTTGCCAGCCTTGGCGCTCATCGCGCTGGGGGCAATCGGTAGGAATGGACATGAAATTCCCCCGAATTCCCCAGCGGGCATTTTGAATGATCTGATTGAGCAAGGGATCCGAGCAGGTAAAATTTCCCGTCATTTCTAAATCATTTCCCAAGACACGGGCCTCCAGAGAAGTGAGCGTAGGCGTGCCAGGAAAACCCGTGAGTTCAGCAAAGCGGAAACCGTGGGAAGTGAAACGCGGCTCCCAGATCTCCCCAGCGGGATCTCCTTTTAAAGTGTAGA
>JAAURL010000125.1 GCA_012032235.1 Akkermansiaceae bacterium
AGCCTGCGCGACCTGAGAGCTGACGTTTTGATGTCGCCATCATTTTTAAAGCAGACTCCTTTCAAGTTAAAGTATACTCCTTTTATGCAATTTTTTGCTTGTGCCTTTTCCTGATCTCCTCCACCCATGGCACGCAAACGCTGGATTCTCTCTCGCTCTGAAGTTCATCAAAAACCGATTTTCTACCACTGCATCTCGCGGGTCGTCGATCGGCGGCGGGCGCTTTCGGCAGACGATAAGGAAACCAAGCCGGGGCAGGCTACTTGTTAGTCCTCAATGGCAATCAGGGCACGCTTCATGCCGATGTCCGGGCCTTCTACGAAGACGCCGCTGATCTTCAATACGCCCGGGAAAAAGGCGATGCCGCGCAGAACTTCTCCACCCTGCGGCGCATCGCGCTCAACTTCCTCAAAACCGAGACAACAAAGCCCAAAGAACCCATCCGAGGAAAACGTATTTTCGCCGCCCTCGATTCCTCATACCTCGGGTCCATCATCGGACTCCGTCAAATGTAGATGCCCTGCAGTCATAAAAACTGTTTATTGACAGAATTCTGTCCATGTGCAAACAAATGCTCATGCAAACAATTAGTTACACCGAAGCACGAAATCAATTGTCTGGCCTCATGGATACAGCTTCTCGCGATCGCGAGCCCATTATCATCACACGAAACGGGACAGGCGTTGTGGTGCTGCTTGCGGTTGAAGAATATGAAGCCATGGAAACGACTCTGCATCTCCACTCCACGAGAGCAAACGCCGCCCAAATCCAGCAAAGTCTCGCTGACTACGCAGCAGGTAAAATCCAATCTGGCGAGCTATGCGACTGACTTGGCTTGCTAACGGCTGGAAGGACTACCTTTTCTGGCAGGAGAATGATCGTAAAATCCTACAACGAGTCAACGAACTCATCCGTGATACACTTCGGAATTCCTTTATCGGAATCGGCAAACCTGAACCACTCAAAAACAATCTAAAAGGCTGGTGGTCACGGCGGATCACACAAGAGCATAGGCTCATCTATCGGGTCGAAGGCGACAACTTACTAATCATGCAATGCAGATTCCACTACGATGACTAACTTTCATCCATTACGATTGCTGCTTACCCCTTATTAACGATCCTGTTTTGCACTACGATTGCGGGTGCTGCTGTGTGGGATAAACGTGAGAGCTGTATTTTTGAAAAATACATGCGTTCTTGAAGGTCAATCACACTTTTCGGCCAGTTTAGATACCGCAAAGAATGGAGCGGGAGCGGCAGACAACTTGGCTGATGCCGCTCGTGTGGCCCTTGGAAAATGGCCAAATGCTATTCCCGGAGCGCCGTTGACTGAATTGCAGCGCACTGCGGAGGCGACATGGGCGGAGATTTCATCTGGACGATGACGAGCGTGGAAATCGCAAGCGGCTGGACAGAACTACGCGCCGTTTGGAACCGCGGACAGCACGCCAGCTTCGAAGCCTAATACCATCTCGCACAAGTAAAGTGACGTGCCCGCGGCAATCTGATAGTCGTCGTCATGTCAAAAATAAAGCTGCGACTTGGCAGGCCCGATGTGGCTGCCGTCATTGATGAGAAACACGCCGCCGAAAAGGATGGATGGCGCAAAACCCGACTCCTGGCCATCAAGCTCGCTGCCCGGGGTGATTGCACTTCCGCGGAAGTCGCCGATCTTTGCGGCATTGCCCGCGGTCATCTCTTCCGCTGGTTGGCAGCCGTTAGAAAAGGAGGTCTCGAGGCATTACTTGCGCGTGACAAGCCCGGTCCCAAAGAGGGTTCACCACGGGGTGTCTCTCCAGCCATCCTTGACGAACTCAAGGCGAAGCTTGATGCCGGGGAATTCGTCACGGGAGTTCAGGCCCAGCGGTGGCTCGAAGAAAAGCACGGTGTTTCGCGCCCCTACAAAACGGTTTGGCGTTGGTTAAAAAAAGCCGGAGGAGTCCTGTTGGTGCCGCGCCCCAGCCACTCCAAGAAAGATCCCGCGGCAGCCGGAGTGTTCCGGCAAGAACTCGCAGGGTACCTGGAAAACCTCAAAATCGCCAAGGGCAGCAGGGTAAAATTATGGATGATGGATGAGGCCCGGTTCGGTCTGCACACCGAGATACGACGGCTTTGGGCCTGCAAGGGCAAGCGTCCCGTGGTGACGCGCCAGATCAAATACGAATGGGACTACCTCTACGGCTCACTCGATGTAATCGGAGGCCAGGCGCACTTTTGTCAGATCCCGGCGGTCAACCAAGATTGGGACCACCGCTATCTCGAAGACCTTGCCCGAACCGACCCTGACGCGGTCCACGTCGTAATCCGCGACCAAGCAGGTTTCCACCTGCGCAACGGCGACACGAGGTTACCCGATCGGATCCGCATCATCGACCTGCCGCCCTACCACCCTGAACTCAATCCATGCGAACAGCTCTGGGACATCATCAAGGACGAGATCGGCAACCGGGTCTTCGAAACCGTTGAGGAATTGAGGGAAGCGACGATCCCAGCCTTGAAGCGCTACTGGGATGATGCCGCAGCGGTGTTGCGGTTAGTCGGTCGAAGCTGGATGCTCGATCAAGTAAACGCTTCGAACAAACCAGCGGTGTCACATTAATTTAGAGATTTGGTATCATTCCGCTGTCATTTATTTTCTAAACGGCATCACACCTTTCACACAGGCCACTTTCTAAAATTGGCTCGTGTTTACGGCAGCGCGGGCAAAGTGGGAGATCTGTTTTGCGAGCGGTAGCGGTGAGAGATTCTCCCACGCTGGCGGTGAGGCCTGCGATAATGAAAAACTCTGTGGCGAACTCACGATTGTTCAGCATTTCTAGCAACGCCGCATCACTGGCGGGAATCGTTAGAGAAACGTCTGCCTCGTTATTACGGGTGAATTCCTTTGCTTGGATGCGGCTCTCGATGGCAGTTTGGATCGCATACTTGATCTCAAAGAGACGCGTTGCTTGTTTCGTTGCTTCGCCCGAAGCGAAATCGGGATTTGGAACGGGAAAGTCTTGTTCATGAATCGTTCCGGTGGTGAAGCTGGCGTGCTCCCATGCCTCGTCTGCGGTGTAGGCTAGGATGGGCGCTAACAGTTTGGCGATGCTGGTGAAAATTTCATGCATCGCAGCCTGGGACGCACGGCGGCGGCGAGAATGAGTCGCATCGCAGTACATGCGATCCTTCGTAGCATCGATATAAATCGCAGAGAGATCTGCCGTGCAGAATTGATTCAGCGAGTTGAAAACTTTACGGAATTCGTAGGCATCGTATGCTTTACGGCACTCGGAGACGACTTCGTGGAGACGCTCTAAAATCCAGCGATCCAGAAGCGTATATTCGGGATTTTCGACAGGTTGAAAACCGTCGAGATTTCCTAACAAAATCCGCAGTGTATTCCGCAAACGGCGATACGGCTCCGCGACTTGTTTGAAGAGATCTTCTCCGAACGGAACTTCATTTTGCCAATCGACGGAAGAAACCCATAATCTAACAATGTCAGCACCGTATTGATTATAAAAATGCGCGGCGTCAGTCGGTTTTCCGGATTTTGCAGCATCGGATTTAGAGATTTTTTTCTTATCCTTATCGACGACGAAGCCGTGCGTCATGACTGTTTTATAAGGAGCAAATCCACGATAGCCGACGCTGAGCATTAAGGAACTCTGGAACCAACCGCGGTGTTGGTCAGTAGCTTCCAGATAGAGATCGGCGGGAGCGTGGAGCTGTGGATGAGCGTCCAAGACAGCCGCATGAGAGCAGCCGGAATCGATCCAGACATCCAACGTATCACGGCATTTTTTCACCCCAGTAGGAAGATCTAACAGAGTAGCAAGTTCCGCGTCAGTTTTTCAAACCAGACGTTCGTTCCTTCTTTCTCAACTAAATCGGCGACTTTGGTGGCGAGTTCGGCAGAGAGAATTGCGGAACCGTCTTCATCAAAGAAAACTGGGAGCGGCACGCCCCAAGTGCGTTGGCGGGAAATGCACCAATCGGGACGAGATTCTACGGTGCCGTAGATCCGATTTCTCCCCCAAGCCGGGAGCCACTCGACCTGATCGATTTCTGATAGAGCCTGGCCACGCAGCGTTTCTAGGGAGATGAAAAATTGCTCCACCGCACGGAAAATGATTGGCGTTTTCGAGCGCCAGCAATGCGGATAAGAATGTTTATAAACTTCCTGACCTAACAGATGATTGTTCTCGGCGAGGATCTCGATGATGCGTTCGTTTGATTTAAAAACGTGCATCCCGACTAATTCTGCTAGACCGACTTCTTCGGTAAATTTCCCTGCGTCATCGACGGGAGAAAGCACTGGAAGACCGTTTTGCTGGCCAGCCACGTAGTCGTCCGCGCCGTGACCGGGAGCGATGTGAACGGCTCCAGTCCCCGTTTCTGTCGTGACGAAATTCGCGAGAATCACCTTGGAAGTGCGCTCTAAAAATGGGTGCTGCGCAGTGAACCCATCCAGCTCCCGACCTTTGATTTCCTCCAGTGTCGTCACGAGGGAGAATCCAGTTTGTTCAGTGAATGCAGTAACAAGCTCCCGAACAATGATGAGGTTCTCCTCCCGACCGTCTTTGGAAAATTTCCCGACGACGTAGATGAAATCCGGGTGCACGGCGATACCTAGATTCGCCGGGAGCGTCCACGGCGTGGTGGTCCAAATGACCATGCTCGTGTCGCTATTGAGGATCGGAAATTTCACGAAAACGGCCGGGCTTTCTTTGTCGGCGTATTCCACTTCTGCCTCGGCGAGAGCGGTCTGTGCACCGTAAGACCACTGCACAGGTTTCTTTGCCTGATAGATCGAGCCGTTTTCCACCAGCTTCGCAAAAACGCGAATGATGCTGGCTTCGTAGCCGGGATTCATCGTGAGATAAGGATTTTCCCAATCGCCGAAAACACCGAGGCGGCGGAACGAAGCACGCTGGATGTCGATGTATTTTGAGGCGAAATCCGTGCAGCGGCGGCGGATTTCCGCAGGCTCCAGCCCGGCGGCTTCCTTCACCACTTTGAACTCGATCGGCAGTCCGTGACAGTCCCAGCCGGGGACAAATGGCGAGGCAAAACCCGCCATCGTCTTCGATTTCACCACTAAGTCTTTGAGCAGCTTATTCAGTGCCGTGCCCATGTGGACATCGCCATTTGCAAAAGGCGGGCCGTCGTGGAGGATAAATTCGGGAGCATTTTGAGCGCGGCGGCGAGCGAGGATTTTCTCGTAGAGTCCTTGATTTTCCCAAGCTTCTAGACGGGCAGGTTCGTTCTGCACCAGATCTCCGCGCATCGGGAAAGTCGTTTGCGGAAGATTCAGAGTGTCTTTGTAATTCGTAGCAGCGCTCATGACGGGGCGCGGACGCTAGCAACCCAGCACCGCAGGGTCAACCCAGAGAACAACCACATTTTGCGGCAAAATAAATCTGCCAAATCCTAACAAAGAGAATGCCCGCCAGCAAGAAAGCCGACGGGCACCGTGAATGTGTGTCTCTAGTTACTCTGCGCAAGTAGGACACGTGCTGCAATCACAGCATGTGCAAGCGTCACCGCAGCAAACACCAGTCACACAGCAGGAAGCTGAGGTGGTGTTGGCATTTCCGGCGAACGAAACACCTAAACTGCTGACAGCCAATGCAATCAGAAAGATGGTTTTCATAATAGTGTATCTATAAAATTAGGAATGGGTGATCTCGGCAATGCCGAGCCGACTAAGATTATATCAACTGCTTCGGAGGAGGTAAGAGAGGCCTGTCCGATCGACTCGCGACAAAACACTGCCATTCAGGAAGTGCAAAATGGTCAGAGCGTAGAGAAATCAGAGCTAGCGTCTCTTTGTGCAGGGCTATCGCTGGAGTCTGAGTGCAACTTGGGCAGTGGGCTCCCTTGCAATCTGATTTTTGCATGGGCAATCTTCACACGGCTTCTCTCTGGGTGGAGCGCCCGATTGTGCACAGCAGCTATTCCCAGTCTCGGCAGGGAGAGAAATCCCCAAAGGATGGACAAAACCGCGATACTTAAAACCAAGATGTAAATGAAGAATTTCACCATTCGATCTGCAATTACTACCCACGGATACATCTGTTCGTTGGACTCTGCAAATATTAACTCGTGACCGAAGCAAAAACCTCGAAATAAGTCGGGAACGTCTTCGCGGTGCAGCCCGGATCATTGATTCGCATAGGCACGCCGCCGAACGTCGCCAGGGAAAAGCACATGGCCATACGGTGATCATCGTAAGTGTCAATCACGGCATGGGAGGCGAGTTGCGGCGGCGGCGTGATACGAATCCAGTCGTGTCCTTCCTCGACGTCGCTCCCAGTTTTCGTAGCTCCGTGGCCATCGCGGCGATACGGTCGGTTTCTTTGACTCTCCAGCTAGCGATATTCGTCAGGCGCGATGGACCATCGCAAATAGTGCAACGACGGCCAGTGTCATCGCAGCATCTGGGATGTGATTAAAGTCGCGGTCAAAAGCCTTTAATTGCAGGCCATTTGGTGCAGAAGCCTTTAACTGCAGGCCATTTGGCGCAGAAGCCTCGATCCAGTTTTCACTCTTTGTAATCTTCACGCCGATTTCTCCCAGTGCGTCAGCGAATGCGACATCTCCTTGGATGCTATGCGTCCCGATTCCTTGCACGCGGACAACTCCTCCGCCGAGTGCTCCTGCCGCCAAGAAATACGAGGCGGATGAAGCATCTCCTTCGACAAAAATTTTTCCGGGAGAAATGTAACGAGTCTCCGCAGGCACCGTGAATTTCTCCCAACCTTCGCGGGAGATATTCACGCCAAACTTTGCCATCAGCTTTAGTGTGATCTCGATGTATGGCTTGGAAATCAGCTCGCCGACGACTTCGATTTCGCTCTCGACCCCACGCAACGGCAACGCCATCAAAAGAGCTGTTAGAAATTGACTGGAAACATCACCGCGAATCCGAATTTTATCCGATCGATCAATCCTCGCAGGCTCAATCAGCAATGGCGGGAAACCTTCGTTCCCAAGGTAGTTAATCTCCGCGCCGATTTGGCGAAGCGCATCGACCAAATCTCCAATCGGGCGCTCGTGCATTCGAGAAACTCCATGCAGTTTATAGGTACCGCCACTGAGCGCCAAAGCAGCTACCAGCGGGCGAAAAGCCGTGCCTGCATTTCCCAAAAATAAGTCTGCTTCCTTGTTAGGGAACTTGCCATTCGCGCCAATCACCTGGAAATTGGTTTCTCCCGATTGCGTAATTCCCACTCCCAAAGCCCGCAACGCATTCAACATATGCTCCGTGTCATCAGAGCGCAGAAGGTCATGAATCTCCGTGACCCCATCGCCTAAAGCCGCCAACAGCAAGGTGCGGTTAGAAATACTCTTGGATCCAGGTAAATTCACAAGACCCTGCGCACGGGTCACTGGCGGCAAATCGAGAAATTGCATTTTGGAAATATCGGGAAGAAGTAATCGCTCACCGCGCCGTGGTCAATCTTACGTAGGCGCAGTCGTGAGACTGCGTTGGTTGGGTTGCTATAAACTCGTTCTGACGAACGAGCCTACGGCACTGGGAACGAGAGCTCACTTTTTCTTTTTGGAATCTAGAGCCTCTTTGACCTTCGTCTCGATTTCTTCAGCCATCGCAGTATCGGTCTTGAGAAGCTCTTTCGCCGCATCGCGGCCTTGGGCCATTTGAGTGCCGTTGTAGCTAAACCAGGAACCTCGCTTTTGGACAATTTCTAGCTCCAAGGCCAGGTCGAGCAGCGATCCCATGGAGGAAATCCCTTCGTTATACATGATGTCAAATTCTGCCTCAGCGAATGGCGCGGCCACTTTATTTTTGACGACTTTGATCTTGGTGCGATTGCCAGTGACGGTGCCGTCGGTAGATTTGATCGCGCCGATTCGGCGGATATCAACGCGAACGGAGGAGAAGAATTTGAGTGCGCGGCCACCGGGTGTGGTTTCTGGACTGCCGAACATCACACCGATTTTCTCCCGAATTTGGTTGGTAAAAATGCAGACTGTCTGCGCTTTGGAAATTAGTGCGGTGAGTTTCCGCATCGCGGCGCTCATCAGGCGGGCTTGTGCGCCTACAGTGGAATCACCGATTTCTCCGTCCAGTTCTTGCTTTGTGACCAATGCGGCAACGGAATCCAAAACGATGACGGAAATCGCATTCGAGCGAACGAGAGCTTCGCAAATTTGGAGCGCTTCTTCCCCGGAAGATGGCTGGGAAACGAGAAGATCGTCCAGATTCACACCCAGCTTCCTAGCGTATTGGGGATCCAGCGCGTGTTCTACGTCGATGAAGGCTGCCAGCCCGCCACGCTTTTGGGCCTGTGCGATCACTGTGAGAGTTAATGTGGTTTTCCCGGAAGATTCCGGGCCGAATACCTCGACAATCCGGCCACAAGGGAAACCTCCCACGCCCAGCGCACGATCGATCAGGAGATTCCCAGTTGGGATCATGTCGACATCTACACAGCGCTCATCGCCCAGGCGCATGATGGCGGATTCACCGAATTCCTTTTGGATATTGGAAATTGCAAGGTCGAGGTTGCGCTTGCGAGCTTCGTTGAGTTTTTCTGAGGCGGATTCTTCGGATGTTTGTTTTGCAGCCATATAGTGTTTTGAGTTATGAAATGGCTAATGGACAAAGAGCGACTTAGCAACAAAAAGATGTTCGCTCGAACAAAAAAGTGAATTTTGATTGCTAGGACTCTTTCTTAATTCGGGGAGCGCACGCTTCCAGCGTGCTATTTCCGGCATCCTGCCGGGAATTCTTCAAATATGGAATTAGATTTGCGCTACGCGGAGGCTTTTCAAACCCCTTCCGCAAGGATGCGGAAAGGAGCACGCTAGAAGCGTGCGCCCCCCATCAAGAAATCTCATGAATTGTGAAAGATCTCTAATCATGCAAAGATTGCCGTTCACTTCTTACAGCTCTTGCGCCCGGCGTCTATAGCACCTACCTACGAACTCATGTTTCGATTTACACTTTTTAGAATTCCTGTCGAAGTTCAGCCATTTTTCTGGGTTACAATGGTGCTGGTTGGTGGAGTTAATGGCATCGATTCTGGAAGGGGGATTTTTAAGATCCTGCTCTTCATTCTAGCAGGTTTCATATCCATCCTTG
>JAAURL010000126.1 GCA_012032235.1 Akkermansiaceae bacterium
TCCCCGAACATCTTCCGTTCATCCGAACACATCCTTGATCCTCCCGAAGTCCTTGCCGAGCCAGAAGCATGGAGACGCGTCGGAGAAGAAGTCCGCGAGCAACTTGACTATCAGCGCGGCTACTTTCGTCGCCTCCGCCTCGTGCGCGGGAAATTCGTTCGCAAAGACAACCCGCTGGCCACGCCCCAAATCGCCCCACTCCCTGCAAACCTTCAGGATCGCTGCACCGCTACTCCGGGACTCATTGCTGAAGTGATCACAAATCGCTATCTGCTACATCTGCCATACTATCGGCAGGCCGAAACATTTACCCGTCAGGGAGTTCCACTGCATCGTAAAACCCTCTGCGACTGGGCAGAGCTTGGGGCTCACTGGCTCGCAGCCATCTACCGGGAAATTTGTTACCACCACCGACGAAGCCACTACCGACAAATCGATGAATGGAGCGGAGCGACATAGACAGGAGCGAACGCGAGTGCTCTGTAGGAGTGCGACCGGAGGGGAGCATCAAACACCCATCGACTACCTAGAACCCGGCCACCGCAAAGCAAAGAAAGGTTACCTTTGGGCATCATCCGTGCCGGGAGGAAGTGTGATCTATCATTGGCAAGCTGGGCGCGATCAAAGCGGCATCAGTCACATCTTTGGCGAGCCGCCGAGTGACACACAAGATTTATCTAACACATACATCATCAGTGTGATGGATTTAGCGCCTATCCCTCATGGGCAAAAGACAAGCCATGGCTCACACTCATGGGATGCCATGCCCATGTTCGCAGGAAATTTTTCGAAGCCAAAGACCAATCTCCCAAACTCATCGGCTGGATACTGCGTCAACTTAGCCACCTTTATCGCATCGAAAAAGAACTACGTGTCGCTAGAGCCGCGCCCGTCATCCGGGAAGTTGTTAGAGCCTCGCAAAGTACAATCATTCACCGCAGGCTCAAAATTATTTTGGAAAAACTCGCGGCAAGAAAAGGAGCGCAAGCCATCCTCCCACAAAGCGGCCTGGGTAAAGCGATCCACTACGCGCTCAATCAATGGCCACATCTCCAAACCTATCTGCAAGACGGACGAGTTGAGATCGATAACAACCTTTGCGAGAACGCGATACGGCCCAGCAAGCTCGGAGCGAAAAACTGGCTCTTCATCGGCAACGAAGCCTCGGGAGAAAAAACCGCCATCCTCTACACCATCGTCGAGAATTGCCGCCGAGAGAAAATTGATCCGAGAGAATACCTCGAAGACGTTCTCACCCGCTTGCCCGATCTGAAAACCAGCGAAGTCGCCGCGCTCACACCCGCAAATTGGAAGCAGTCAAAAACACCCAAGCTCGCACGCCCCAAAGCTGCCTGAAATTCATAGTCGTCATAAAACCAAAAACAATGACGACAACGATACGACATCTGCAACGACAGAAACACGGTGTTTGGCGCTACGCTTACCTTGGCAAGAAGGTTCTTACATTTTGTCTGACGAACTGAAATGCTACAAAACCGCTAGAGGATGCTCGCCGATTGGTCAACCATTAGGACCATCAACTACTTTTGGATGGAGCTGCCTGACGGAGCAGAGCGATCATGACTCCTTGGATGACTAACTCTTGAGCGGGAATCAAATCGGGAAAATCCGCATTCTCTGCCCGGAGAAATGGTTTTCCCCTTTCGATCAAGAAGCGCTTCAGTGTCGTTTCTCCATCGATGAGTGCTGCGACGATGTCTCCCTTCCGAGGTTCCCTAAATTCGAGGATCACGGTGTCGCCGCTGCAAATATGTGCGTCGATCATGGAGTCGCCACGTACCTTTAAGGCGAAGGTCTTCGCATTTCGTGGAATGCCCAGCGCGGTGATGTCGATGGAGATGCAGCCTTGGCTTTCGGGATCTACTGCTTGAGACATGCCTGCGGCGATGTTGCCTAAAATGGGAACGTCGCAGATTTCGCCACGATCCAGTTCATTGGGGAAAATAACGGCACGCGCCTTACCGGGTAGGCGCTGGATCACTCCCTTTCGCTCCAGCGTTCGCAGGTGGCTCATCGCCGCTGTTTGGCTCGCAAATCCAAAGTAATGCTGGATCTCCCGGGTTGAGGGCATGATCCCTGTCTGGCGCTGTGATTTCCGCAAATACTCGAGGATCTCCGTCTGGCGTTGAGTGAGGTTGGTTTGCATACTTGCTTGAACAGTGTTCGCTAGAACAACTTAAAAATCTCGAAAAGACAAGGAAAACTTCGCGGGAAATTATTTTTTCAAGTCCGCGAATTTTGGCTTTAATTTATCGAGGGATTCCATTATCTGGCTGCCGGAAAATTTGATGTCTAGGGAGTCGATCAGGCGATGGCACAATGCCTGCTTTCCTGTGATTTCCAAGAAATTGAAACTTGATCTTTTCTCAAAGAATTACCGCGTATGAAATTAAAAATTGCCAGTGTCGCAGGCTTCAGTTCGGTTGCGCTGTTGATCAGCCAGCCTGCTTCTGCGGTCGTTTCCGTCACCGCAGTGACTACGACGAATGTAAACACTGGGAACACCACGACGCGGACTGGAATCACTGATGTGAATGGGCTGAATCCGCTCACCGTGAATTATAACGGGATTCAGACGCAGATTAACACGTTGACCGCTGGCGGGAGCACTTTCATTCCCACCACTTCCGGGACCGTCGCAGTGCGCCGAAACACTTCTGGCACGGTGACTTTCCCGACTTCTAATGCGAATCAGACCTCCGCTTGGAATGCCGTTGTCAGCGGCGGTGCGACCACGAACCACACTGTTTCCGGCGTTTATCTGAACACGATGGAAGGCTTATTCGCCTCCCGAAATATCAACACCGGGACGGAGAATCTTTTCGTAAATACCTCAGACGCATCGAATGTTTCGAGCAATGTGGAGCGCATGGATTTCATTTTCGCGAATGGCTTTCTGGCTTCGACAGCCACGGCGTTTTCCGTTTTTGAAAGAGGCCGCGGCAGTGGCGGCGCAGGTGGTGCGAATGGTGGGTTTAAAATCGCAGCCATCACGGGGCTAGACGCCTTTGGTGTGCCTAATGCCTTCGGCGCGACTGTGGTATCAGTCGCCGATGATAGCTATAATAACAGCGGACTCGGGATTGGAGTCACTCCTGTTAATTATGATGTATTTCGCTACGCGACAGCCACAGGCCCACAGTTAGATGCTTACAATAATGCAAATATTGGACCGCAAGGAGTCGCTGGAGCATTGATCCGGACCACAGAACTTGTGACGGCGGGCACGCAGATTTTTGGCTACGCAGTCTTCGGCGAAGACGTGACTGCCACGGGAAACAATCTGGTGAATTTCAATAACAACACTTTCTTCCCAAATAATTCCGGGTTTGCAAATGATGTGGACTTGGTGGCGACGGGTGCTGTCGTCTACAGCTTGGCGGTGCCAGAGGTGTCATCAGTCTGGGTGCTAGGGACGGTGTTTTCTAGCTTGTTCCTACTCACGCGTCGGCGTCCTGTTGCCATCGTAGGATAGGCTTCCAGCCTGTCATGGCTAACAGGCATCTTGCCTGTTTTAGATTCGCGCGATAGCTGGCAGCTCTGCCACAGCCTATTTACTCGGCAGTGGCGAAATTTGGCGGTTAGATCGCTCCGTAAAGTAAGCGTAGTCCAGATCATGTTTTGGAGCGCACCGTCGCGTGGGTTGATGGCTAGCGTCTGCTCCGCTGTATCCCATAGCCCGTTGAAGCTTTTGCGCATGTCACAAAGCCGCCTGAAATTCATAGTCGTCATAAAACTTAAAACGATGACGACAACGATACTACATCTGCAACGTAGAAACACGGCGCTTCGGACTACGCTTACGCAAAAGCTTGCCCGCTCATGGCGCTAGTCTCAAAGCTATCTAACAAGTTTTCGCGCCGCTCCCGACTCACCTTGACGCGGCCAAGGGAATCGGTCTTGGCAGTTCTTATAGGCGAAGAATCTGCTCCACCGATCCTCCTCCCCCGCTCGCCTAGAGGTGCTCGATTTGACGCTTACGGAACAACGTACTTTGGACTTAGCTCACTCTTTTACGTCATCATCTGTATAAAGTTTTCGGTCTGGTCCGGGGCTGCGAACTTCAAAAACATTTGCCGAAGCTTGGTGGAAAAACCATGGACTACCCCAACGGTCTACAAGCTGGCCAGAGAGGATAGCAGGGTGGCTGGTAGGGATAGCGGTTTTCCCAAGCACTGCAGGGTCGCTAAGTGCTCGGGTGATTTCCTCATTGGTGCCGAGCGGAGGTCGTTGGCTTATGTTTGTACCTTGGAGGTAGTTTGTTACCAAGTCAGACAGAGCAACACGATCTTCTGCGGGTGTGCCATCGATGACGAGGAGGCGCTCCCATGATTGCAAAGGGTCATCAGGAGTTCCGACTCGTGCTGGCAAAAGCGCTGGAGTGATCCGCGGCGTGGCGGCTTCCACCGCTGGCGGTGGAGATTTTTCTAGCAAAGTAGGATTTCCCCGATGTCTTGGCTTCGCTAAGAACCAAGCTCCAACTAATAAGGAGATTAGTAGCCAAGGCAGCCAACGTTTCATGGCTGCATGAAGCCTATGGGAGCAGAGCTACTAGGAGTGTAGAAAGTATTAATGCGCGGTAAGACGCTAGGGAGATCGCCCGGAGAAACGCCGAGCCAAAGCGCGAGCTCCGCGAAATATTCATCCACGGAAATAGTAGGTAGAGTAGAACCACGGTTTGTAATGACGTTTGGTGCCGTGAGCGCTAGATCGGGATAGGAGCCATAGACACGGCCACCATTCACCGCACCTCCCAGGACTAGAGAATTACCGCCCCACGCGTGATCTGAGCCAGCGCCGTTAGAGGTGAGTGTGCGTGCAAAGTCAGATGCGGTGTAAAGCGTAACCTTATCTTGCACGCCAATTTCGCCTAAGGCTTGCCAGTACGAAATCAAGCAGCGGTTAACGATATCAACCATATTGTTCATGTTGTTGATGACCTCGTCATGGTGGTCCCACCCGCCGTAGTTGATGAAAAATGTCTGTCGGCGCATATTTAGGGCTTGGCGCGCTTTGATGGTGCGGACAATCGCCTTGAGCTGCTGGCCGATAATGCGAGCCGGATCATTTGATTGGTTGAAGCCAGGCCGATAAGTGTAGCCAGGATCTCCAGGAAAAGGAGTCGTAAGTGTGGAAGCATCAAACGCATTTTTGAACTCCGCACTACCCTCGATGGATTCCCGAAGATTCACGCTATAAGTCTGATCCAAAAGATTTTGATACTCTTGTTGCAGCATGTTGTCTAACGCTGAAGTTCGAATGGCAATGCGTGAATTCCGACCAACATCCGGTGTGACGAGTATGGAATTATAGTCGTCAGGTAAAGAGCTGCCCTGATTCCCGATAGTGTAAGCAAAAAGCTTTCTTCCAGACTGCCAAATGTTATTTCCACTGATAGAAATGTTCATGGAAACCTTCGCTCCGACGTTTCCTGCGTGTAGCAGATCCGCTGCAGAACCAGCCCAGCCTAGGGCGCGTGCCTCAGTGGGGACGGAGGTCTGCCACTGCTGGATTTGATCTGCATGAGAGAAGAGACCGCGCGGTAATCTAGCGGTGGAGGAATCATACTGCGCCTTGGTGATTCGCTCCACGAGAGTGCCAACGTTACTGATGAACGCGAGATTTCCCGAACCATAGAGCGAGCGGATACCAGGCAGAGTAGAGTAATCTCCGCAGCTAGGATGTACACCGAAAGCAAATGGATCAGTGGGGTGCGCGGCGAGTGGCAAACCGCTGATGGCAAGACCATCAACATTCGTCACACCATCATAGAGACCGCCACGAATGTTTACATAGTTGTCATAAACTGCGCTACCTGCATTCGGGACAAGCAGGTTATAAGAGTCAATCCCGCCAGAGAAGAAAAAGCAGACGAGAGCGCGGTAGTCTTCTCCCGGTGGTAAAGTTTGTGCCACGGCGGAGTTTGCCATGCGTAAGTTGAGTAAGGTCGAAAGCAGTCCTAACGAGCCAACGGCTGCACAACTGGACTGACCTAGGAAATCACGGCGACTGAGAGGAGTATTCATAGCGTTTTTATTTTAGAACGGCGTAATCTGCAGAGGTAATGATTAGGTGAATGGCGAGGCGTAATCGAGCGCGAATCAGCTCGCTAAGCTCGACGGAATTCTGGCTTTCGAGAAAAGGGTCCGCGGTTCGCTCTAGCGCGCGAGTGATCGCGCGGAAAGTTGGTTGGCTCATGTTTCCGTAACAAAGGAGCTCGTCCAGCCTACCTACCATGGTGTCCGGAGCGAGATCTGCTGCAGGCAGCGCGAGCCAAAATGCTTCATTGATGCGGGTGTTCCATAGAGCTTCATTCACCGGTGTAGTAGCATTGTCGTTTTGGGTTGTAATGTTCATCTGGGTCCAGCCCGAGTTGGTTGGAATGGGATTCGTGTTGAGTATCACGATCGAAACACTTAGCGCACGCGAGTAGCGGTTTGGCCCAGTGATGGCTGTCAAGCTGTTGGTGATTTGCATTTCGGGAGACGCTAACCTTGCATCACGTAGTGGCCCGGCAGGTTGGTTGTTTGGTGAATAGAAATTAAACACACTGGGGGCGCTCAGTGGGCGCTGAGCGAGGTCAGCGTCCATCGAACCAAAACCGCGGTAGCGGCCACCAGCGCTTGGGTCTGCAGGAGCAGCCTCCAGTGCTCGGGCCATCGCAACGTAGCGGATGTAAGGCTCACGTAGCATGCCGTGAGATGGGATGGACAGCCTGCTGTAGTCTCTGGCTTCCGGATCTAACAATATTGCGCGGGTCACTGCTTTCATATCACCACGCACTCCACTGCCATTATCGTTAAATGCGGCAGCGACGCGACCAACGTAGGCAGAAGTGGGATTTGAGGTGACTAGCCGTTGGATGAGTAAGCGGCTGATGAAAGGTGCCACGTTGGGGTGATTTGCTAAATAATCTAAAAATGCGCTCAAATCAGCATCTCCCGCATCACTGCCATTGGCAACACGAGCTGGTAAATTTAATGGTGGAACTCCAGGGAAGTTGATGGTTTTTGCATCGAGATCATGTTCAGAATCAAACATCCGCATGGGTTGCCATGCCACATTAAAGCTCTCTGAAAACTGCGTCGCTGGGATTTGCGTTTCATCTGTGCTGCTGGCAAAGCGCGTGCCGTAGCTCATGCCAGTGAAAACACGCGCTATCTCGCTTATTTGAGCTTGCCCGTAAGATGGGATTGGTTGGCCAGCAGGAATTGTCTCGCCATCCGGCCCCAAATTGCTGCCATTGGAAAGTAATTGTGTGCCATCAGGGTTTAGCATCCAGAGGCCGATGCTGAAAAGCTGCATGACTTCACGCGCATAGTTTTCATCTGGGAAACGATTTGCTGCTAAGTCAGCTTTGCGGTTCCTTAGCGAACTGAGATAAAGGCCCATCCATGGGTTCCGGGTCACATTTCCTAACAAGTCACGATAAGATCCAAATGCACCATTTACGAGCAAGTCATAGTAAGCTGTCATACCACGCTGATCCGAATTAAGTGATTCCATGCGATCTGAAATGACGAAGATTTGGCTCAATGCGAAGGCCATGCGCTGTCGCAGCGGATCAGAAGCTGCGTCGCTCCTCATCGCCTGCCGCCACCACGCTTCTATTCGATGCTCAAAGTTTACAGCTGGGCCAATGCTGGGCGTAGTTTGCAGCTCACTTCGCCATGTTTGCACAATTGGCAGATGGAGATTCGGTGCACGGAGGAATTGATCTTCGATCCAACCACTATAGCCTAGGGATTTCACGCGAGCGATTTCAGCTGGGCTGGGGCCAAAAGTCGCTTGTGTCAGAAAACGCGCCACCGCTTTAGTGGATGGCGTTGAGCCATCAGAGTTCATGAGGTTCAATGTCGCGGTCGTTTGGAGCGGTGCCGTGCCTAATGCGTAACCAGTGCCAGCGAGCAATGTAAGGGTGATCGTTTCGTTCGGCTCAGCGATTGCATCTAATATTGGGGTGATATTGACCTCCGTCTCATCTGCCCCAAAAGGGATCGTTACGGTGCCGCCAGGAGAATTGTAGTCTGTGCCATCAACAGCAGTTCCACCTAAAGAAAAATTGACGGTGATCGCATTGGGGTTTCCCGCTCTACGGATCACGAAGCGGCCTGGGTCTGGCCAATTCTCCACCATATTGGGATCAGCGGCAGCCACTGTGATGATGTTGCCAGCAGCCATGGAGCTAATTAGACGGTTTCTGTCATTTACTGGATTTCGATTTAAAGTGCTACCTAGACCTTCGCTGTAAACGCGCTTTGGGTTATAGCCAGTTGTAAGCTCCTCCCAGTCTGACAAACCATCGCCATCGGTATCAATATCTGACACTCGCACGCGAGTAAAAAGACTCGGACTAACAGGATCTTCTAGGCTGGTGAATAAAGTTTTGCCTTCGCCAACTTGCTGCGTTTGATCCAGCCAAGTGGAAAGGTCGCCACTAGCTTGAAGCACATAAATTTTACCTTTCTCTCCATGCCAAGATCCGTTCAGTAAGCCAGCGCTTGGAACATTGATGATCATGTTAGGACGTGAGCTGGAGCTCATTGGGTCCGTCGCGAAAAGAAATTCTTGATGATTGGTGTAGCCATCTCCATCTGAGTCTGCCGTTGCTGATATAGCTCCTACCCCGAATTTTCTCTGCCACACGTCGCTGAGGGAATTTCCATCGGCATCCAAGTCTGCCCAACTGCAATTTATTTGAAAACCTATTGCAACGAACAGCCCAAATACTGGGGGAAGTGAGGCTGAATATGGTCGCCTGGAAGAAACTGCACGTGGGGGAATGATTGAACTGTTCATAATTTTTCCTTTGCCTTTTGAATATGTTGAAGCCGCTAACGCTAATGAATCAGTAATTTTTGTTTTTCGATCTATCAGAAAACAGGCCCCAGCAGTATGCATTAAAGTTTCTTCTGTGGGTTCATCGTCAAAAATTTATTCATCATTGTAATTGAGTAACGAAAACTGCTTGGGGGTGAAAACTGCTGTATTTCAACTAATTTGAAACCAACAGCTTTTTGGAGCAAAGTTCGACCCAATAAAATTTGGAGGTCGTTTATCATTTTTCATTCCC
>JAAURL010000127.1 GCA_012032235.1 Akkermansiaceae bacterium
GGCGCGATTACTTCGATCCGGCGATGTTTTGATCTCGTGGAGATTTTAAAAGGCGGATCCAGTGCTCTTTATGGCAGTGATGCCATCGGTGGAGTTGTCTCCATGCAGACTCTGCAAGCGGAAGATCTACTTAAAGAGCGCGACTATGGTGGACTAGTGCGCACTCAGCACTTTTCCGTCAATGATGGTTTCGCAGGACAAATTGGTGGCGCGGTCCGCAGTGGTGACTTCGAGTTTTTACTGCTCTATGCAGGGCGGACTGGTCATGAGACAAAAAACAATGGCTCGATTCCACCGAATCCTGTCGATTTCCAAAGCCAGGCGATTTTAGCGAATGCAAACTATATTCATGGCGAGCACCGCTTCGAGCTAACTATGGAAAACTATCAGCGCGAAACAGACATCGATGCTCGTAGCGCGACAACTTCCACCTTTAAGGTTTTTGATAAAAGTGTATTAAACTTTGAACAAATCCAGCGACAGCGTGTTGGGTTGAAATGGAAATATAATTTTGCATCCACATGGATCGATCATCTCGAAAGTCACCTTTATTTACAGAAAGCTGATACAGAAAGCCTAAACCAGAGCCGAGCTAACGATGTCACTATTGGTGGTGTTACCATTCCTGGCCGCAGCCGCGATCAGAAAATCCAGTTTAGCACCGACTTACTGGGAGTTTCTTCTTTAGCTCGCAAGGAAGCTTACACCGGAGAGATTAAGCACAACTTCATCGGCGGCATTGACCTTTCCCGAGAGGATAGCGAGAACAGGTTTCAGCGAGAAGACACCGCAATGCCTACGGTGAAAAATCGCATTTCTTTCGCGCCTTCCACCACTTCGCGCTACGGCCTGTTTTTTCAAGATGAACTTCATTGGGGAGAACGCTTGGCTCTCATTCCTGGCCTGCGTGCTGACTACCATCAGATTGACCCATCGGTTAGTGAAGATTATTTGGAGCGGTTAGCTGCGCTAGATCAAAACACCATTACCCCACCAGAAGCTTATGATAACTTCACGCTGTCTCCTCGGCTAGATATCAACTTTAAAACGACCGAAGCGACTCGCCTTTATGCTGGTTATGCCCGCGGCATTCGCAATCCATCCGCCGAAGAGTTATCGATGATTTTTGACCATCCTCCTGCTGGCGGAAGCCCGGTGGGAGCAATCACGATCCCCAATCCGAAGCTTAAGGAAGAAACCAGCCACTCATTCAAAGCTGGTTATAAAGGAGAGGCTGAAGCCGGGCGTTTTGAGCTCGCCGGATTTTATACCTTTTACAAAGACTATATTGAAAACTCTGTCCGCACTGGGCGAGTCGATGATGATGGTAGAGATATACTAACAACACTCAATCGAGGGAAATCTATAATTTATGGATTTGAAGCCAGCGGTGAATGGAATCTTGGGAGTTCAATTTCCCGTTTAGATGGCATCAGTGTTGGTTTAAGTGCAGGTAGAGCCATTGGTATCAACCGCACCGAAGACACCTGGCTCAACTCGGCAGAACCTTTTAAAGTCGTAAGCTGGCTGGGCTACGATGATCCCGCAGAGAAATACGGGCTCCGCATGACCGGGATCTACTCTGCTGCGGTGAATCATGTGGATGACACGACCAACCAAGGAAAATTATTTCGTCCAGACGCTTGGTTCACCATGGATCTTTCAGTCTACTGGAAACCTACTGATACTTTCACAGTGAATGCAGGGCTAAACAATATTTTCGATGAGAAGTATTGGTCATGGAGCAGTGCCCGTCGGGGATGGGCATCTCGGTGGCAGTGCGACGGATGATCGCAGCACAGCTCCCGGCACGAATTTTTATATCTCACTCACGCAAATATTTTAAGCCGATGAAAATACGTCCCACTGCCATTAGCCTAACTGTTTTATTAATCTGCCTCAAAGCGGAATCTATTACTTTAACTCCTGTTGAAGATACAGATGTCTATCAATTCACAACCTTTCCCACCAGTACGACATTTTCATTGGGAGTTAATGCCAGTAACAATAGCGGACATTCGCAAAAGACTCTGATTAAATTCTCAGTGGCTGGCCTGACTGCATCGATCATGAAATCTGCAAAGCTCCGGCTTTATGTCTTGCCGGATGCCAGCACTGGTAGCGGCTTTGGTGGGGATTTGGTGCCGGGCAGTGTCTCTGTGTTTGCCCAGGAAAATCCATGGTCAGTCGCTACTGCGTTATGGAGCACATTCTCTGCGGGAAGTTTTGTCGGCACTTTCAATGTTGCAACTGCTTCGACAAATAGCAGCCCCGTCTGGGTCGAGTTAGATGTGAGCGAAACCGTGAAATCATGGGTCGGAGGAACATCCGTGAATCATGGGTTTCTCCTTCAAAGCGCTAGCGAAACGATAAGCCCCAGAATTAGTGTCATGTTTGCCTCTATGGAAACAGGATTTGCGCCGCAGCTTGTCATCGATCAAGCGGAGCCTATATCTCCTCCTGCTGCTGATTTAAAGCCTGAACTAAGGATCACTAACAATCCTCGCAAAAGCACACGCCAAAAGAAAATCGTCATTCGTGGAACTGCCACAAGTAATGCGGCTCAAATTTATTATCAGATTAACAACAGTTCGCCAAAAGCTATCGCTGGAAGAGAAAATTGGAATTTCTCAGTTAAGTTGAAACCCGGGCAAAATAAAATTGTAATTTTTGCAATCAGTGAAAAAGGCGAGAAAAGCAAATCTAAGGCTTTCAAAGTTGAGCGTAAGAAATGAGTTTTCCTGTATTGTCTGATTACTCAGATCAAGAATGCGCTGCTCGAAATGTAAACGTCTCGCGGTTTGATTTATAAAGCAAACATGCTGCTGCACCTACTACGGCGACGGCGAGAGCATAGTGGAGCATACCACGCCGCTAAAATAAGCGGTTTGCGGTGATTGCAGGCACAAAAAAAGGCGGACTGTTTCCAGCCCGCCTTTAATGCTAATTTTCCCAGTGGAATTAATGTTCGTAACCTTGCTCGCCGTGTTCTGCGAGGTCGAGGCCGACTTCTTCAATTTCCTCGGTTGGGCGGAGGCCGATTACAGCCTTGATGATGAAGGCAACCACTGCGGTGACCACTACGGAAAGGACGATGGTGATGATGACGACTTTGAAGTGGTTAATCAGGAGAGCGCTGGATGCTTTGCCTGTTTCCAAATTGAACATCGCTTGCATCCCGTTCACTTTCGCATAGGCATCGCTGACGAGGTTTGGGTTCACTTTGCAATTGGCAAAGATAGCAGTGAGGATCGCTCCCAATGTGCCACCTACGCCGTGAATGCCGAAGGTATCGAGAGAATCATCGTAACCGAATTTCGATTTTACGAAAGTACAGAAGAAGTAAGGAACTACTGCTGCTAGGATTCCCATGATTACAGCGGATCCTGCGGTGACAAATCCAGCTCCTGGAGTGATGACGACGAGGCCTGCAACTGCGCCAGAGCAAAGACCAAGCACGCTGACTTTGCCTTTCATAATTTTCTCAACAAGGCCCCAAGTGAATGCAGCTACTGCAGCGGCAAGTGTGGTAGTCATGAAAGCCTGCGAAGCAAGGCCATCTGCGGAGAGCGCGGAGCCAGCATTGAAGCCATACCAACCCACCCAGAGCATGCCGGTGCCAACCATGCAGAGCACGAGGCTATGCGGTTGCATTGGTTGCTTACCAAAACCTCTGCGCTTGCCGAGAATAAGGCAAAGAACGAGAGCGGACCAGCCAGAAGTCATGTGCACCACGGTGCCACCTGCAAAATCAATGCTCGGGATTTTTGCGCCGCCATTCCAGACGCCGTTGAAAAGACCATCAAAGCCCCAAACCATGTGAGCCATTGGGAAGTAAACCAGAACCATCCAGATCGCACAGAAGATCATAATGGCAGAGTATTTCATACGCTCAGCAATAGCGCCGACGATGAGAGCTGGGGTAATGATGGCGAACATCAATTGATACATTGCAAAAGTGCTGTGTGATGGCCATGCAGTGTAATTGGTATTTGGGGCGCCGCCGACATCTTTGAGAAAAGCGTATTTGCCGATGTCTCCGAAAATGCCAGCCCAGCCGGGAGCGCCTTCTGCGGGATGTTCCCCGAAGACCATTGAGTAGCCGAATGCAAACCACATGATCGTAACCATGCCGGCTAAGCCGAGGCACTGTGCCATGACAGAGAGCACATTCTTATGTCGGACAAGGCCACCGTAAAATAGAGCTAAGCCCGGAAGAGTCATAAAAAGCACCAACGCCGCGCAAACCATGAGGAAAGCATTGTGACCTGGACCAGGCAGGCCGACGAGCGGTCCGGTTGGTGCTACATTATTAAAATAAGCGAGGGTGTCCGCAGCAACAGCCGATGCATCTGGCCCTGCGGGAGCAGCGGCTGCCTCAGTCGCCGCAGGTGGTGCTGCAGGAGTTTCTTGCGCTGATGCTGGCATCATGCTCAGGGGAATGGCGATGACCGCGATGGCGGCTGCCGTAATGGCTCGCAATTTATTGACTTGGCGACTAATCATAGGTGTCTGGGTTCAGGTGGTTATTTGATACGCCCGGAAGTTGTTAATTTTGAGGGCTCCCCGAATAAAGCAGGGAACGTGCCAACAGTGAAGCCAATTCATTCAACTTTCTCCGTTCAACAAATGGAGGGAGCACTTTACGGAAAAGCTTAAAAACCAAGTTTCTCGCTTGCCTCATTAAAAAATACGCAATTACCTAAAGCTCATACGGAATCCCCTCTGTCTCAAAAAACTCTGGACAATTGCTTCGGAAAGATAAAGTATTTATCTAACGAATCGCTCCAAGGCAATTTGATGCTTTAGGGCAGACGTTAAGTCGCTCCCATCTGTGCAATTCAAAAAGTGCAGCCGGGGACGAAAGCAGCAACCGAAAACCAACATAATCATATGCAAAACTACTGCAAAATCATTGGCGCCTTGGCGGCTGCCTCCGCCCTCGTGGCTGGCAACGCACAGGCTGAAGTCGAATACGAACTCCACACAGGCTACTCCACAGAGTATATCTTCCGTGGTGTCGAACTTGGCGAAAACCTCGTAGAAGCTGGCTTTGACGCCGCTTACGAAGTGAACGGATTCACCCTCAGCGGTGGTTTCTGGGCAACTGGTTTCGACGAAAGCGATAGCACTGTCCCATCAGGAACAGGCAACCAAGTGGATCATGAGATCGACTTCTACGGTGAAGTTTCCAAAGATCTTGGATTCGCCACGGTTGGCGTTGGTTACATCTACTACTGGAACCTCGGACAGCGCGGTGTGGATGACCAAGAAATTTACTTCACCGCTTCACGTGACCTCGGCTTCGCCGAAGCATCCTTGACCTACTACTGGGATGTTGTCGAAAACTTTGGTGGTAACCAAGGCTACACCGAACTTGCGCTTAGCCGCAGCTTCGAGCTCAGCCAGTGCGTCTCTCTGAACGTCGGTTCCAATGTTGGCTACCTGATCGAAGGTGGTGATTTCACCGCATGGACCACAAAGGTTTCTGTTGACTGGGGCTTCGCTGAAAATGCGAAACTTTCCCCATTCATTGCAGGTTCCATCGCTCTTGGTGAAAGCACCGAATCCATTTGGGGCACAACCAACAACGAGCTCACCGGTGGTGCAATGCTCAGCGTTGGCTTCTAATTGAAATAGCCTCTATTCCATAAAAAATTCAAAGGGCGGTTGCGAAAGTAGCCGCCCTTTTTCTGATATTACGACTTGGAAAAAATCCAATCACGGAGGAAGCTTCCGCCATGTATTTAGGCATCGACTCTTCCACTCAATCCCTGACTGCCGTTATTCTCGACTCGAAGTCGGGTGAAATTTCCTGCCAGCTCTCCGTCAATTTCGGTAACGATCTCCCGCATTACCATGCTCCTAGCGGATTTATCCCCGGTGGAGCAAATGGCGAGATTCATGCGGATCCCCTGATGTGGGTAGAAGCCATCGATTTGCTGTTTTCGCGACTCGCCAAAGCGACCGATCTCTCTAAAATTAAAATGATCTCAGGTTCTGGCCAGCAGCACGGCTCGATCTACGTAGATGAATCCTTCGAATCTCGTCTTTCTGCGCTAGATCCTGCTGGTAGTCTTGTCGAAGAACTTGCTCCCGCTTTCACCCGGAAAACATCGCCGATCTGGATGGACACTTCCACTGGTGACGAATGTGCAGAAATCACAGCCAGCGTCGGCGGCCCGGGGGAAGTTTGTAGCCGTAGCGGCTGCCATCGCGATCGAGCGCTTCACTGGCCCGCAAATTCGCCGATTTTCGAAGACCGCTTCGACAGAATATGAACGGACTAGCCAGATTTATTTGGTTAGCTCCTTCATTGCCTCCATTCTAGCAGGGAAATCTGTGCCGATCGATTTCGGCGATGGAGCTGGCATGAATTTGCTCAATTTAGCCGATCTTTCATGGGATGAAAAACTCTTGGAAGCGACTGCGCCCGATCTCCGTGAAAAACTTCTCCCGCCTGCGGCCACAACGTCTGTCCAAGGGAAAATTTCCCCTTATTTTGTAGCGAAATACGGCTTTTCTCCTAACTGCCAAACGACGCTTTTCACCGGAGATAATCCGGCATCCCTCGTCGGTATGGGAGCGACTACTCCCGGCAACGTCGTGATTTCCCTAGGAACTAGCGATACATTTTTCGCCGCCATGTCTGGGCCGAAGACCGATCCAAATGGCTTCGGTCACGTTTTCGGAAATCCCGTGGGGAGATTCATGTCGCTGATTTGTTTCCGCAATGGCTCACTGGCTCGCGAGGCTCTCCGCGACGAGTTCAGCCTCGATTGGTCCGCCTTTGATTGCGATGCTCTCGCCACAACGAAGTCTGCTGCGGGAGAAAACCTAATGCTCCCGTTTTACGGTCCTGAAATCACCCCACGCCACGATTTTAACCAACCTGTCTTAAAAGGTTCTGCCGAGTTCGAGTCTGGAACCAATCCAGCGCTGCAAGTCCGCGCTTTGTTAGAAGGTCAATTCCTCAACATGCGCCTTCATTCGCAATGGATGGGCGTAAAAACTAACCGTATCCGCCTCACTGGCGGCGCTTCGAAAAACGATGGGATCGCGCAGATGGTCGCTGATATTTTTCAGGCTCCAGTGGAACGATTGGATGTTTCTAACTCTGCGGCTCTCGGCGCTGCGCTCATCGCTGCCGTCGCAGATCACCAGGATCTGTCTGATCTCCAAGCCATTTTCTGCCAAGCTTCTGGAGGCTCCACACTTGCGCCAGACACTAGCCTAGCCCAGACTTACGACGTCGCTCTTGGGAAATTCAAAGAACTCCTTGACGCAAATCGCTAACTAGCTTCCTCACATGCCCATCGACCAATACGCGAACTCATTTGTCTGTAATCTCGTCGCTTACGAGCCGGGAAAACCCATTGATGAAACGGCCCGCGAGCTAGGGCTAGATCCTTCCCAGATCGTCAAGGTTGCTTCCAATGAAAATCCCTTGGGTCCATCTCCTTTGGCAAAAATCGCGATCCGCGAGGCTGCGGAAGAATCACACATTTATCCCGATGGCGGTGGTTATCGGCTGCGTAGCGCCATTGCCGATTCCTTCAGCATGGATATTTCCAACGTCATTCTCGGAAACGGCTCTAACGAAATCATCGAGCTCCTCTGCCACACCTTTTTAAATCGCGATGCCGAACTCATTGCTGCTGAGCACGCCTTCGTGGTCTACAAATTGATGGCCACGCTTTTTGGCGCGAAATATGTGGAAGTCCCAGATCCTGGCTTCATCCACGACCTAGATGCGATGGCGGACGCGATCACGCAAAATACTCGCCTCGTCTTCATTGCAAATCCGAACAACCCGACCGGGACCATGGTCGGTCAGGAAGCGATTGACCGTTTCATGGCTCGCTTGCCAGATCACGTCGTCGCGGTTTTCGACGAAGCCTACTTTGAGTTCCCAGACTCACCGCCGGATGTTTTAAAATACATCCATCAGGGGAAAAACGTCTGTGTGCTGCGGACATTTTCAAAAATTCACGGTCTCGCGGCTTTGCGTGTCGGCTACGGTCTCGCGTCTAAAAACGTCGCCACCTTTATCTGTCAAAAGCAGCGTCAACCATTCAATGTGAACTCCATCGCACAAGCCGCTGCTCTCGCCGCACTTGGCGACACGGATCACATCGCCAAGACACGCGCCGTCAATCAAGCTGGGATGAAATTTTACGAGAAAGAACTCGCCGCACGCGGTCTGGAATTTGTCCCCAGTTTCGCGAATTTCCTGTTGGTGAAAACGGGTGATGGCGATCAAGTCTTCCGCGACATGCTCAAACAAGGAGTCATCGTCCGCGCAATGAGCAGTTACAAGCTTCCCGACTGGGTGCGAATCTCGATCGGCACTGAAGCTCAAAATCAACGCTGCCTTGAGGTGTTAGACTCCGTGCTCGCTGCGGCGACGACATGAAAAAAATCTCTGAACCGCAGCGCCCTACCATTGCTGCGATTGCGACGCCCACTGGAACGGGCGCTGTTTCTTTAGTGCGCATTTCCGGGCCAGATGCGATTCGCGTCGCTGATTTAGCAACGAAAGGGAAGGCGTCCTCCCTGATGCCGCGCACGATTCATTACTGTCATATCAAGGATCCTAGCGGAAATGTGATCGACGATGGATTGCTAACCGTTTTCCATGGCCCACACAGCTACACGGGAGAAGATTCCGTGGAATTCACCGGCCACGGCGGCGTATTGGTCACGCGGGAAGTGTTGGGACGTTTCCTCGCTTGTGGTGCCACCGCCGCAGGACCGGGAGAATTCACCCAACGTGCTTTCCTTAACGGGAAGCTCGACCTCACTCAGGCAGAAGGCGTCATGGATCTCATTTCCGCGCAAACCCGTCTCTCCCTCCGCGCTGCCCGCAGTCAGCTAGAAGGAACGCTGGGACGCAGAACTACGGCAGCGCGCGATCAGCTATTGGAAACTCTCGCCCATCTCGAAGCGTGGATTGATTTCCCAGAAGAAGACATCGATCCACAAACGGGTGAGCTTCTCCGTGGTCGCGTCAGCTCCGTGCTAGCCGTCGTCGATTCCCTGCTGGCCACT
>JAAURL010000128.1 GCA_012032235.1 Akkermansiaceae bacterium
ACGGTTTCCCCCACACTCGGTGCCGCTGTCATCAAACAAGGACTCATCGCTGGCGGGCTTTCTCTCCTATTCACCTTCGTTTTCGTCTTCATTTACTATCGCTTTTCTGGCTTCGTCGCCATCATCGGCCTGATTGTCAACACCATCATGCTCTTCGGTGTCATGGCGATGTTTGGGTTCACTTTCACCCTTCCCGGTATCGCCGGTATGGTCCTAACCATCGGCATGGCGGTGGATGCGAACGTGCTGATTTACGAGCGCTTGCGAGAGGAAATTGCCAACGGAAAATCATTGAAGGCCGCGATTGATGCTTCATACGACCGTGCATTCAGTGCGATTTTCGACTCCCACGTCACGTCGCTCCTTACGGCGGGCATCCTCTTCTGGTTTGGCGGCAGTGCGGTCAAAGGATTCGCCGTCACATTGATTATTGGTGTCACCGCTTCACTTTTCTCTGCCATTCTCGTCACCCGCGTCATCTTCCGCTGGTGCAGCGATCTGGGTTTCATGAAAAAGCTGAGCTTTCTCAATCTCATCAAGTCGCAAAACTACGACTTCATGGGTAAGAGAAAAATCTGTATGATGCTGGCCCTCATCACCCTCGTCATTTCATTAGGGGCATTGGCCTTTCAGGGCAAAAAAGCACTGGGAATCGATTTCGTAGGCGGCACGATCATCAAGTTCCAGCTCGGCAAAGAGCCAAAAGTCACTCTCGACCAGATCAAAAACACTGTCGCTGGGATGACACTTTCCAAAGAGGCCTATCCGCAAGAAGAAAGCAACCTCTCCACTGGCACCATGCTCACCGTTCGCTGTGCCACGGCGGACGCCAAGGCCATCGCCCAAAAACTCCGCGAATCGATCCCTGCTCTTGGGGAGAAAAAAGCCAATTCTGATAACTACGTGATCGATGCCAGCCAAGACGAAGTTTCCTCTCTCATCGGCGGAGGAGCCATGCGGGATTCACTCATCGCGATCATGCTAGGCCTAATCGGAATTTTGATCTACATGACCTACCGTTTCGAGTTTTCCTTCGCGCTTGGTGGTTTCCTTGCGATTTTCCACGATGTCATCATCTGCATCGGCGTGGTCGTCTTACTGGGTGGAGAACTTTCCCTCATTCACGTGGGAGCGGTCCTAACAATCGCAGGTTACTCAATCAGTGATACGATCGTGGTTTTCGACCGCGTCCGGGAAATGCTCCTGCATCGCTCAGAATCCGTGGAAAAAGTGATGAATGAAGCGATCAACGCCACGCTTTCTCGTACCCTCCTCACCTCTGGAGCCACATTGCTGAGCGTGCTCATTCTCTCGATTCTGGGTGGTTCTTCACTGCGAGACTTTGGATTCATCATCTTTATCGGCATCATCATCGGCACATTCTCTTCGATGTTCATCGCTTCTCCAATCGCACTCTGGTGGGCAAATCGAAAAGGCGGCAACCTACGTGAAGCCGTTCATGCCACGAAAGCTGCCGAAGAAGCACAAGCCGCTGCGCCTTGATGCGGCATTCGTTGTATCGATCGAAAAGGAATCTGTAATCTAAATCCATCGCCCGGCTTGCCGGAATAGCGATGCACAGCTACTCATTCTCGCGATGCAATTTCGACTCGTGAGTGACTATCAGCCTGAGGGCGATCAGGGACAGGCAATTGCTAAATTGTCGAAATCTCTCGCTGCGGGAAATCATCATCAAACCCTGTTAGGTGTGACCGGGTCGGGAAAAACGTTCACCATGGCGAACCTGATTCAGCAGCATGATAAACCGACGCTGATCATGAGTCATAATAAAACTCTAGCGGCTCAGTTATACTCTGAATTTAAGAACTTTTTCCCCCACAATGCGGTCGAGTATTTCGTTTCGTATTTCGATTACTATCAGCCAGAAGCCTATATCCCGCGCAGTGACACTTACATCGAAAAAGATTCATCGATCAATGACGAGATCGAGCGTTTGCGACTAAGCACGATGGGCTCGCTCCTAACGAGAAAAGACACCATCGTCGTTGCCTCCGTTTCCTGCATCTATGGCTTGGGCTCACCGGAGGATTATGCGAATATGATGGTCCCAGTCTGGGTCGGGCAAAGGATCACTCGCGAAGAATTTTTAAACTCATTGGTAGGAATGTTGTTCGAGCGCAACGACATCGCCTTTGGAAGGGGAAAATTTCGAGTGCGCGGTGATGTGGTCGAAGTGCATCCGGCTTATCTCGATGAAACGGCCATCCGCGTGGAATTTTTCGATGATGAGGTAGAGCGCATTACAAGCATCCACACCCTGACGGGACACATGATTGATCGCTTAGAAAATCATACATTTTTCCCGGCCAAGCAATTCGTCACGCCCGGCGATAAAATGAAACGCGCCACCATCGCGATCCGTGAAGAAGCACGTGAGCAAGTCGCAAAATTCGAGAAAGAGAATAAACTCATCGAAGCCCAACGCCTGCGAATGCGGACCGACTACGATCTGGAAATGATGGCAGAAATGGGATTTTGCCAAGGAATTGAAAATTACTCCCGCCACCTCACAGGACGTGAGCCAGGCGCAAGGCCCCACACTTTGTTAGATTTCTTTCCCCGGGACTTTTTATTGTTAGTCGATGAAAGCCACGCGACGATCCCACAAATCGGCGGAATGTATGAAGGCGATAAAAGCCGTAAAACCGTGCTCGTCGATCACGGGTTCCGCCTACCCAGCGCCTTGGACAATCGACCACTGCGTTTTGAAGAATTCATCGAAATGACGAGCCAGCGCGTGTATGTCTCGGCAACACCTGGACCGTTTGAAATCGTCAATTCCAGACCGGAGAATAAGACGTTCATCCCGGTAAAAGCGAAAACAGAAAATGGGAATGAGCCGCTATTTGATTTCAAAAAAATCAAGGTGAAGCCCAGTAGCAATGATGAGCCTGTGGAGAAATTTGATCCGACACGCCGTGGCACACCATTGGTCGTTGAGCAGATCATTCGTCCAACTGGATTGTTAGATCCCGTGTTAATTCTCCGCCCGCTCAAAGGCCAGATCGACGAAACCATCGAGCTCTGCCGTCAGCGTGTGGAAAGAAATGAGCGAGTGTTAGTCACCACTCTGACCAAACGCACCGCCGAAGATCTCAGCGAATACTTACAAGGAACCGGACTGAAAGTGCGCTACCTGCATTCCGATATCGACGCCGTCGAACGTGTGGAAATTTTACGTCAGCTGCGAGCTGCGGCCTTCGATATCCTGATAGGCATTAACCTACTGCGGGAAGGATTAGATTTACCGGAAGTTTCACTCGTCTGCATTTTGGACGCAGATAAAGAAGGTTTCCTAAGAAATGAAACTTCCATGATTCAAACTGCAGGTCGAGCGGCCAGGCACATCGGCGGAGAATGTGTGCTTTTCTGCGACAAAATCACTGACTCCATCCAAGCACTAATCGATACCACCGAATACCGCCGCAATCGCCAACAGGCTCACAACGAGCTACACGGGATCACTCCGCAGAGCGTCAGACGCTCTCTTCAGCAGAGTTTACAAAATCACGAAAAAGAGCACGAATCCGCTGAAAGATTAAATAGCTCGTTGGTCGCAGAGGATGTGCAGACGTATGACAAGCTGCGCGTGATTTCTGAGCTGGAAGAAGAAATGCGCGAAGCATCAGCACGATTAGAATTCGAGCGAGCAGGACATTTACGCGATCAAATTACAGCTCTGAAAAGTGATTCCCAAACCCCGACGATGAAGCCGATCAAATATCAGTTAGGGAAAAAAAGTCGCGCTCGAAAATAAGAAGTCGCCTTGACCTGCTCCTCGGATTTATTCAATCGTTCGCGAATGTTTAGCCCTAAGATAGATCGTCCTTACTTTGAGGCATGGCTGCGCCGGGCTGGCAAACAGTTTGCGGTGAGCGGTCGTCTAACCCAAACTGCGCTAACCCTAGCGACTCAGGAAGGCGGCACGATTGAAGAATGGCGTGCTAGGCTCAGAACCATTTTAGAAGGAAAAGAAATTCCTTCATTGGATTTGCTGATGTGTATCGATGGTATTTTGGCAGGTTCGTCGAAGGTGCAGAAAGTGGAAAGCCAGCAAGGATCTTTATTTTAAAATTGATATCGATATCTAACAAATCAAACTTTGCGCGTCATCTGTCGCTACTTGCCAATCACCTCCCTCCCTTTCAATGCATCGCTTCCCATCTCAATCCGTCATCAACCGCTTGAAATTGGCAGCCTTGTTCATGTGTTTGCAATGGCTTTTGGTGCCTGCTGCCATCGCCATTTTAGTTTACTCTCTCTTTCATCGGCTAGAACACCTGACATTAGTGGCATTTAGCCTGGCTGGCTTTGCTGTTCTGGCGGGCATGTTCCGGTGGATTTTTGCATCCCGCGCACGCTGCCCTTTGTGCATGACTCCTGTGCTGATCAATAAGCGTTGCTCCAAACACCGAAATGCAAAATCCCTATTTGGGAGCTACGGATTGCGCGCAGCTTTGGCGATTACTTTCAAAGGACATTTCCGTTGTCCCTACTGCAATGAGCCATCGGCGCTACAAGTTCGCGAAAGAAACCGTTAGCTTTTACCTTGTCATTCGTGGGATTGACAGACTTCGATGATCAGTGAAGCCTACCGACATGAATTTCTTAAAGAAATCGATCAAATCCATCATTCCAACAGTTACAGGAATAGCCCTCGCCTTTTCTACCACCACTCACGCTGAACCCGCCGAACCTGCCATGTTAGAAGCTCCATCCGACGTTAAAACTCCGCCAGCTGATGCTGAAAAAAGCGCTTCCGGTCTTGCATCAAAAAGTCCTCCAAGCAGGAAAAGGAACATCAAAGCCTGCAGCAGCCGATACTGTCACCGTTCATTATTCCGGATGGACAACGGATGGAAAACTTTTCGATAGCTCCGTCAAACGCGGCCAGCCAACCAGTTTCCCACTCAATGGCGTCATCAAGGGCTGGACGGAAGGCTTGCAACTCATGACCGAAGGCGAAAAACGCCGATTCTGGATTCCTGCAGACCTTGCCTACGGTGAAAATCCCGGCGGCGGACGTCCCGGCGGTATGCTCGTTTTCGATGTGGAACTTTTGAGTATCAAAGCCGCTCCTAAGCCACCAGCAGTCCCAGAAGACGTTGCTGCTGTTCCAGAAAATGCTGAGAAAACCGCTTCTGGCCTAGCTTCCAGAGTTCTCAACGCTGGCACCGGCGATAAGAAACCTGCCGCCGCCGATACTGTCACCGTTCATTATTCGGGCTGGACGCTTGATGGTAAAATGTTCGACAGCTCTGTCACCCGGGGCGAACCAACCAGTTTCCCACTCAATGGAGTTATCAAAGGCTGGACGGAAGGCTTGCAACTGATGACGGAGGGAGAAAAACGCCGTTTCTGGATTCCCGCAGACCTCGCCTACGGCGAAAATCCCGGCGGCGGGCGTCCCGGCGGAATGCTCGTTTTCGATGTGGAGCTTTTAAAAATCAAAGTCGCACCGCCTGCTCCTGCCGTCCCTGAAGACGTGGCAGCCGCTCCTGCCGATGCAGAAAAAACTGCGTCAGGAATCGCCTCCCGCGTTCTTACCAAAGGAACTGGCAGCGTTCATCCAAAGGAAACTAGCCAAGTCGAAGTCCACTACACCGGCTGGACCACGGATGGAAAAATGTTTGATAGCTCCGTGACCCGTGGCGAATCGATCACCTTCGGCCTGAACCAAGTCATCCCCGGCTGGACCGAGGGCGTGCAGCTGATGGTGGAAGGAGAAAAGCGGCGTTTTTGGATTCCAGGAAAACTCGCTTACGGCGATAGCGCACTCCAGGAGCTCCTTCCGGGACACTCGTCTTCGACGTTGAATTGATTAAAGTTAAATGACCTCCTCGCGGGCAAATCGCTGGATTTTCCTTGCAGCACTCGGTTTCACCTCATGTGCAGAAACAGCACGTGAGGCTCCCGCTGTGGTCAAACCCGTGAAGGAAGTCGCACCATCGCGAGATGCTCATGTCGCAAAGCCTGCACCATCGCCAAAGAAACCTGTTGCCGCGAAAAAGAGCGGAGAAGTCACCTCCATGTCGATGGAGGATTTCTTCCCGCTCCAGCAATCCGGTGGAGCGCTCATCTACGATGTGCGGCCGAGTTTATACTATCAATTAGGCCATATTCCAGGCGCGATTCATTTCCCGAAGTCAAATTGCGATGCGCTTATCGTTTCCCGCAAAGCTGAGATTGAGACTGCGATTGCCGCTAAAAAGCCGATCGTGCTTTATTGCACCGATCTGGCTTGCCCAGATGCCCGCACCGTGGCAATGCACCTCGCCAGTAACGGTTATTCATCCTCCACCCTTGTCGGCGGTTGGGAATCATGGAAGAATAGCGGGCTACCCACCGATTAAATCTAACAATTAAAAATCTATCATGTCCTCATTTTCAAACGTCACTGTTGATGCCAAAGCCAATGTCTACTTCGAAGGCAAAGTTGTCTCCCACACCGTGCATTTTTCCGACCAGACCAAGAAGACTCTCGGCCTGATTTATCCCGGAAAATTCCACTTCGGCACGGGTGCTCCTGAGCGTATGGAAATCATCGCAGGCTCCTGCCAAGTCATCCTCGACGGCACGACGGAGACACTCACCATTGATGCAGGTTCCTCCTTCGATGTCGCTGGCAATAGCGGTTTCAGCATCGAGGTCAGCGAAGGCATCTGCGAATACATCTGCTCCTTCCTCTCTGCTTAGAAAATGCTGCGGTTTCCGCTCATCGCTCAGGTTGCAGTTCTCGTTTTATCTATCGCGATCTCCAGCTCATGCGGCATTCGCTTACCCGATACTCCCCCGCTGACCATACCAACAGCAAACGGAAAATCCGGTATTGATCCGAAAAAACAAGATCCAGACGTCCTCATCTGGATGTTAGCAGACCATTTCCACACCGGAATGGTTTTCCCGTA
Source organism: Akkermansiaceae bacterium (assembly GCA_012032235.1). Classification (GTDB taxonomy): domain Bacteria; phylum Verrucomicrobiota; class Verrucomicrobiia; order Verrucomicrobiales; family Akkermansiaceae; genus Luteolibacter. The sequence continues at coordinate 6,930 of JAAURL010000128.1, forward strand.
TGACTGGCTTCTCGAATCCGGCTTCATCCCGCCGAAAGGATTCGGAAATCCGAAATACGTTACGCTCAGTTGGGGTGATCGTACAGCCTACATGGAAAAGGGCTTGCATTCCCCCGCGAAATTTTTCCGCGCCATGTTCACGCCGACTCCATCCGTCATGGAGCTGATCCCTGCCCACTGGGACATCGCCGAGGTTTGCCCACATCAACGGATTTGGCGAAAGCTCGTCCCTCGCGAAAAAGGGCGCGACCTAGCAGCTTTTCTCAACGATTGCAGCACCATGGGCAGCGATGGCCACCCGATCGTCTGCGGCACCTCCAGCTGGGGAGGCGGCGTTCTACTAGAATCCCGCCATGTTTATTTCTTGCCTCGCGTCTGCAATGTTTGGACCGTTCATGTAATCGAGATTTTCGGTGGGAAAATGAATCCATGGCTCGCCGTCACCGCAAACGGTCTAATCCGCCAAGCCGAAAAGCCTCCACACAATTTCGAACAAATCTGGCCTGGGACAAAGAAACATCATTCAAGCCACTAATTCTATGTCGCAGCTCTGGAGCAATGGCCAATGGCATGAGTTAGAAAAATTTCCAGCATCTGTGATGGATCGTGGACTTTCTCACGGCTTGGCCTTGTTTGAAACCTTTTAGCGCTGAATGGTAATCCTGTTTTCCTAGATCGCCATTTAGCGCGGTTGAAAAATGGGATTGTCAGATTCGGCTGGGAAATCGAAATGCCGGATTTGAGAGCGGTTGCTCGGGAATTGATTCAGCGAAATCAACTCCACACGGGACGCGTGAGACTCCGACTTGTCATCACAGCCGGGAGTGGAGGGCTGAATGATCTGGCGCTGGGGCAGGATTATTCCATTTGGATGACTGCATTTCCTGCTCCAGATCCCCCTGAAAGCCTAGCAGTTTGCATTTCTCCTTGGCGACGAAATGAGCATTCTCCTTTAGCTGGATTGAAATGTGCATCGTATGCAGAAAATCTAATCGCTCTCGATCACGCACGGCAGAATGAATGTGATGAAGCAATTTTCCTCAACACAGCGGGAGAGCTCTGCGAAGCAACGATGGCGAATCTGTTCCTCGTGAAAAATGGGATCTTGCGAACGCCATCACTGGCATCGGGATGTCTGCCCGGCATCACTCGGGAGCTGATAGTGGAGCTAGCAATTCGTCATGGATTCTCCTGCCAAGAAGGAGCACTGAGTCTCGATGATTTCCATGCAGCAGATGAAATTTTCCTAACATCTTCGACCAGAGGGCCAGTTCCCGTTTCAGGAAAATCTGGTCCCTACACACATCAACTTCGGGAGCTATGGAGAGGGGAAATCTTGAAGTGATCTTCAATAGAGTTCTTTCTTCATTCGGGGGAGCGCACGCTTCCAGCGTGCAATTCCCGGCATCCTGCCGGGAATACTTAGAAACCTATCCAATCAAAGAACCTAACAAAATTATTTTACACAAAATGAATCTCCACGGTTAGGCAAAGAAATTGATTCTCTATCTCTCTCGCCTTGATCCATGTTGCAGGTCGGGCCGCAGTTTTGAATTCGGGTTTCCATTCCGCCGTGGATGGGCTATGTCGTTGTGCAAGAAATAAATCTTGAAGCGTGTTACATTTGTAATACAGTTACCCTATGTCTCAAACTGCAATCATTCATGCTCGAATCGACCCTGCCACGAAGGCCGCCACCGAAAGAATACTTGAAAACATCGGATTGACTCCGACGGAGGCTATTCGGTTGCTGTATAGGCAAATTGCAATGCGCGGTGAGTTTCCCGTCGAATTGAGAACACCCAATGCTGTCACGGCGAAGGTTTTAGCCGAGGTTGACCGTGGAGAAGACGTGGAATCGTTTGATCGCGTCGAAGACCTGTATGCATCTTGGGAGTGATGAGAGTAATTCAACCTAGTTCGTTCAGGAAGGACGTTAAGAAGCAAGTCAAACGCGGTAAGGACTTGGCTAAGCTCAAGACTATTGTTGATATTCTGATCGCTGACGGGACTCTACCAGATCGCTGTGTCGATCATTCATTATCAGGGAGCTGGGCTGGGTGGCGTGATTGTCACATAGAACCCGATTGGATATTAATTTA
>JAAURL010000129.1 GCA_012032235.1 Akkermansiaceae bacterium
AGAGCGGTCCCTGCCTGAGAGCGGTCCCTGCCTATGCTTGGACAGAAACGGCGGTGTCGGCTTTGTTCAACCAACACGACATTTCAAGTTCCCGATCCAGCGATTACTGGATTCGATCAATCGGTGGAAACTTTAGTTTCTCCGCCTTTGCGAAAAAAAGCTCCAGATCTCCATAGCAATCGATTAGAAGCTTCTGAAACACGGGCATTTTCTCAGAATAAATCTTTAGCGAAACGATGTGCCCATTGTGAATGTCTTCCTTCAGCCAAGAATCTAGGCCACGCCCACCCCATCGCCGCCGGAGTTCGCGAAATTGATCACGCAGATTACTGAGAATCTCCTTCTTCTGCGAACGCATCTCCGCCTCTGCCTCACCCGATGCATAGAGCATTTCCAAACTGATCTTTGCCTTTTCAATTTCTCGGTAAAATTCGCGCCGTCGCACCAAACGACCTTCGTATTTTTTCAAATCCGCAGCACGGCCTTGATGTTTCAACCAACGCCTCACGCCTTCCTCCGCCACGGTGTTGGCGAGAGATTCATTAAAGTCGATGTCGCCGCGACGGAACAATTTACGGTGAGTGAGTTCGTGGAAAATAGTTTCTGCTAGATCGATATCCGGGTAGCCAACGAAAGTGTTCAAAATCGGATCGTGAAACCAGCCGAGCGTCGAATACGCATCCACGCCGCCAATGAAGACATCGTATTTTTCTCTACGCAGCTGATCCGCCATCGCCACGGTATCTTGCTCTCGGAAATATCCACGATAGCTGATTTCGCCAATGAGCGGATAGCGCCACGTCTTTGGCTCTAGTGAAAATTCTGGGGCGGCGTAAAGCACCCACACCACGTGCTTTCTTCCTAGATCTGAATATTTTCCGTAGCTGTCATTTCCAGGAAGCGAGAGATGTTCACTGGCAAACCTCCGGATTTTTTGGATTTCGCTCAATTGTTTTTTGAGCACGGGAGATGAAGCAGGATCCGCAATGACTTTTTCATTAGGACGGCTTTTTTGAAAAATCTCCATCTGCCCACGAACTGCTTGCCCGTAAAACTGAATCGTCTGGCAAGATGGTAAAACGAAGAGGGCGAAGATTCCTAAAAACGCAATTCGAGCAGTCTTCATATTTTATTCAAAAAGCCTACACACGACTCCTTCACAGACGGTAACCGCAGCTCCTTCTCCTGGCTGGTAAACGGCCCTTGGGAAGTAAGAAGTTAGGAGTTTTTCCTGAATCTTCGCTTCCGGAGATTCAGGGATTTGAAACTTCATCACGCCGCGTTCATGTAAATCTAGGGCCGTCAATAGCAATGGTACTGCGAACGATTGAGTCTCTAAAACTCGCGATCCAGCACGCAACAAGACTTCAGCGCGTTTGGTGTATTCTGGAAAATCTAACAGCGCTCCCAGCTTGATTAGATTTTCAGCTGCCATGTGATTCGGCGATGGCTCCGCGCCATCGTAATCCTCCCGAATCGACATCAACGTTTCTCCCGCTAATTCTGAACGCATGACGTAGCCAGATTGTGAAGCATCCCAGAAATCTTCGTCTAATTTCTGTTGGAGAGCCTCCGCCCATTCTAACCATTTCTCCTTCGGCGAAACGGCATGCAGCTCGATCAATCCAGAAATCAGGAAAGCATAATCAGCCGGGAAACCTCTTACATTTCCCCGGTGGCCGCGAAATGCACGATAGAGAAATTCTCCGTCCCAAAGTTCCTTTTTGATAAATTGCGCAGCTTCTCTCGCGGCAGCAGTTAGGTCTTCACGAGCGAGGATTCTCCCTCCTCGTGCGAGAGCGCCAATCGCTAGACCGTTCCATGCCGTTACGATTTTATCATCACGGTGCGGCAGCGGGCGCTTTGCACGAACTGCTAACAAATTCTCCTTGCTAGCAGAAAGCCGTTCCCGGATTTCCTCCTCCGCGCAATCAAACATCACCGCTAATGCATCATCACGCAGAGCGCGGAAAAGGGTGTTTTGCATTTGCAGCTCACCGTGTGGATCGCTCTCTGGCCGAGCATTTCCCTGCGCTTCCACACCATACGCGGCGGAGAAAATCGCGGCATTGCGTGGCCCTAACAAAGCAAATATTTCCTGCGCCTCCCAAGTCCAAAACGCTCCCTCCCGTTTCTCGGTAGCATTTCGATTTGGTAAACTATCCGCGTCTTCCGCTGCATGAAATGCTCCGCCGGGATCACGCAAGATTTCTAACAAATAATCAAAAATTTCCTCCGCGACTTCACGGAAAGATCCATTCTTGGAGATCTGCCAACCGTCGAGAAAAGACATCGCTAGCTGAGATTGATCATAGAGCATTTTTCATAATGCGGGACATGCCAATAACGATCCACAGAGTAGCGATGAAATCCGCCACCGAGATGATCCCGCATCCCTCCAGCTGCCATGGCGCGCAGCGTCCGCTCGCTCATTTCCCAAGCCATTTTCCCCTCTTCGCTTCCGATGCCGAAGCGCTCGCTGAGCTGCATCAAAGCGCGGATCAAAGTCGGACGAGGAAACTTCGGTGCATTTCCAAATCCGCCCCACTCCGCATCAAACAACGAATCACAGCGATCAAGATAATCTCCGTAAACCTTCGCTCCCGGTAAACCGCGCAAGCTCACCATCTCAGCCGCCTCTTTCTGTAATTGCGCTAACACCCGCGCTGCACTCGATTCCATTTTCTCCCGATCATCTCGCCACAGTCGGCCCAGCTCATGACAAACTCGCGTGAATCCCGCCCTGCCATGTTTGTCTTCGGGCGGGAAATAGGTGCCGCCCACGACAGGCTTTCCCTCTGGAGTAAGCCATACGCTCATCGGCCAGCCACCTTGGCCAGTCGTCGCTTGGATAAATGCCATATAGGTTGCATCGATGTCGGGTCGCTCCTCCCGATCCACTTTCACGTTGATGAAATGGTGATTCATCACTTCCGCCACGTGCTCGTTTTCAAAACTCTCCCGCTCCATCACATGGCACCAATGACAAGTCGAATAACCCACAGATAGGAAAACTAACTTATTCTCCGCTTTCGCACGGGCAAATGCTTCATCACTCCAAGCTCGCCAATCCACGGGATTTTGCGCGTGCTGAAGCAGGTAAGGAGAAGTTTCGTGTATCAGTGCGTTTGGCATCCGTGCAGACCTTAGCCGGGAGAAAGCCACTGTCCACGTGACTTTTTCCAAGGAGAAAATCCTTAGCGCAATCACTCCATTTGATAGAGTCGCGTGACTCGCGGCGTGATCCCGGTGAAAATTTCCCAAGCGATCGTTTCTGCTTTTTCCGCGATTTCAGTGACTGGAATGTTAGGCCCGAAAATTTCGACTTCATCACCTTCCGTGATTTCCTCATTGGCTGTCACATCGACCATCATTTGATCCATCGTCACACGCCCAATAATCGGATAGCGTTGACCACGGATCCACACGTCCGCTCCCTTTCCTGAAACACAACGTGGGTAGCCATCGCCATAACCGATGCCTACGGTTGCGACTCGCGTTGGCTTTGTGGTCACGAATTGGCGACCATAAGAAATCCCGTGGCCAGCGGGTAAGGTGCGGACTAGCGTGACTCGTGATTTCAAGATCATCACCGTTTCTAACTTTTCCTGAAATGATGGCAGTGGAGAAATGCCATACAACATCAGCCCTGGGCGGGATAAGTTGCAAAGACCTTGCTCATAGCCGAGAAGTCCCGCGCTGTTAGAAAGATGAATCCACTTGAATTTCTCCGTGCCGCCCAACTCATTGACAATCGCGCGGAATCGGGAGAATTGCTTTAAAGTGAATTCCACATCTTCGTCTGCGGATGGTAGGTGCGAGCCGATTCCCTCGATCTCTAAATTTTCGAATTTTTCTAACTGCGCCAAAGTTTCCGCCAAATGATCGGCCACAAATCCACCGCGTCCCATCCCAGTATCGACGGCTAGATGAACCTTTAATCGCTTGTTGTGGGCAGCGGCTAGCAGGTGAAATTGTTCTGCTTCCGCGAGGGAGGAAATGCACGGCGTCCAGTCGCGAGCGACAATTTCCGCCCGCTCCTGTGACCATGTTGCGCCTAACAAATAAATCCGCGTTTCCACTCCAGCATTACGAATCCGCCGCGCTTCTCCTACGTTCGCCACACCGAAAAATGCGATTTTCTCCGCAGCCAGCGCCTTCACGATTTCCTCTAAGCCGTGTCCATAAGCACCGGCTTTCACCACTGCCATCAACTCACCAGCGCATGCTTCACGAGCTACCGCCAGATTTCGCTTTAAAGCGCCAAGATTGATTTCCGCCCAAGCCCGCGGCGGTGAAACGGGAAAAACATCATTCACTGCCCCAAGCTAAGGCTTCCAATAGAGCTGGCAAGGACTTCTGAGCCGTTTGAGCTCGCGATTCCGAGGCTCAAATTTCTGTTCGAAATTTGAGATTGCCAATTCGGCAGAATTATAACACTTTGTCTCCATTGGAATGCGCGAACGGTGTTTCGTGTCATTTTTCCAAGTTACTTAAAGGGTCAACGACCACATGCTCCGCCGAGCATCGTCTTTTTCTAAAAAGCAAATCGAATCGGCAAGCATTCGGACCGTCACCACCCCTATCCGCTCCGCAGACCTATGAGTGTTTTCACTTACATCTCTGCACCAACACCTCACCATTATCCCCATTCTCATTCTCCATGGCCGGTCACAATAAGTGGTCAAAGGTCAAACACATCAAAGCCAGAGTCGATGCCATCAAAGGCCGGGTCTTTAGCAAGTGCGCTCATGAAATCGCGCTAGCCGCCCGCGCTGGAGGCGCAGATCTGGCCGCCAATGCCCGACTACGCACGGCAATAGACCATGCAAAATCCGTTTCCATGCCCAAAGAAAATATCGACCGCGCCATTAAAAAAGGCACTGGCGAGCTTGGCGGCGAAATGATCCAAGAAATTTCCTACGAAGGTTACGGCCCTGCTGGCATCGCCTTCATCATCGAAATGGCCACTGATAATCTCAATCGCACTGCCCAAGACATGCGAACTATTTTCGGGAAAAACTCCGGAACCATCGCTACGCCCGGAAGCGTAGCCTACCAGTTTGATCGCAAGGGAGAAATCCGCATCAAAGCGGCTGAGTTGCCGGAAGATGCGATCATGGATGCCGCGATTGAAGCGGGGGCGGAAGATATCCAAAGCGACTCAGAAGAGCACGTCATCTACACAGCTCCTAATGAGCTTGGGATTGTTGCAAATACTTTACGTGAAACTGGCTTGAATGTTGCTTCTGAAAAATTCGTTTCCATCCCCCAATCTCTTTCTGTAGTGAGCGATCTAAACGTCGCCCGCCAAGTTATCAAACTTCACGACTTACTAGACGAATATCCTGACACACTAAATGTTTTCACGAACTTTGAAGTGGCAGATGAAATTCTAGACCAACTCGCATCATAAACCCAGGCATTTGCGCCACACAATGACCCATTTCTAACTGATTCCGGATGAGCATTAATACCAACGAGGAGATCACTCCCGAAAATCTAACAGCTTCTATTAGCGCGGCACCTGCGAAAAAGCGCGCTACTAGAAAAGCCACTAGCGTCGCCACCAATGAGTCAAATGCGGAGCACAAGCCTGAGAAAAAAGTAGTCGCCAAAAAAGCAGCGAAGAAAACGGCTAAAAAAGCGGCGAAAAAAATTGCGGAGCCAGAGCTGTTTCCTACAAGCGCTCCAGAGCCAGAAGTAATCCCAGCAACTCCGGCGAAGAAAATCACCCGAGCGAAAAAGAAAGCGGCGGAGCCTATTCCTGCCCCTATCGAAGAACCAGAGCTTTCTCCAGTTGCAGAATCTCCGAAACGCTTTGGACGCGTGCCTGGTGGTGGCCCTGTTGCTCCTCGAAAGACCCAGGAATTACCTGCTTCAGGAGAGCAGGAATCCATTCCGTTTCCGCAACAACCGATTCAGTCTGGAGGAGGCGATGCCTCATCAGTAACGGCTCCGCAGAATCACGAATCGCCGCAAAACCCACAGGCTCAACAAGGCGAAAGTCGCAGTAAAAAACGCCGTGAAAAGCGCAAACGTCGCAAACAAGAGCGGATGCTGCAACAGGGAGCTGTTGCGCCAAATCCCCAGCAAGGACACAACAATCAGAATCGCCGCAACGATCACCGCAACTCTCAAGACCACGAAGATCGTCGCCCAATTCAACTGAATGGCCCGAAAATCGACGCCGACGGAATGTTAGAACTCGCACCGAAAGGCTTTGGTTTCCTGCGCGTGCCGAGGAAAAACTTCGACCAAGCCCGCGACGACGTTTTTGTCACTCCCGAAACGATCCGAAAACACAACCTACGAGTCGGCCAATGGATTCACGGTGCCTATCAAGAAGGCCAACGCGGCCCGCAACTAGTCGATGTGAATCAAATCAATGGTCTAACACCCGAGGAAGCCTCTAAGCTACCACACTTTGACGAGCTCAAAGCAATCAATCCAAGCAAGCGGATCAGTTTCGAAACCACTCCTGAACGCTTCACAACCCGTGTCGTCGACATTATGGCACCCGTGGGGCGTGGTCAGCGCGGTCTCATCGTTTCTCCCCCACGTTCTGGTAAAACGACGTTGTTACTCCACATGGCAGAAGCCATTCGGGAAAAATACGACGAAGCGATTCATCTCATGGTCGTTCTTGTCGATGAGCGCCCGGAGGAAGTCACCGAATTCCGCCGTGCTTTACCCGGGGCTGAAATTTATGCCAGCTCGAATGACGAACAAGCACGCAACCACTGCCGCATCGCCGAACTAGCAATTGAACGTGCCAAGCGTCTGGTGGAAGCAGGCAAAGATGTTTTCATCATCATGGATTCTATCACACGTCTAGCCCGTGCTTATAATGGAAATATGAACAATCGTGGGCGTGGCACTGGCTCCGGCGGTATCACGATTGGTGCACTAGAAGTACCGCGTCGCCTGTTTGCAGCTGCCAGAAATACCCGTGGCGGTGGTTCTCTCACAATCATGGCGACGGCGCTGATTCAGACGAATTCACGCGCCGACGAAGCGATTTTCATGGAGTTCAAAGGAACTGGAAACATGGAACTCGTTCTGGATCGGAAAATTGCAGAAAATTACATTTATCCGGCAGTCGATATTTTCAAATCGGGAACTCGCCGTGAAGAACTCCTGCTGGCGGACCACATGCTGCACAAGATCCACCTCATTCGTCGCGGCTTGGCAGGCCATCGTCCGCCAGAAGCCATGGAGCGCTTGCTTTTTTTCCTGAAAAAATTCCCGAATAACCCTCAGATGCTGCTGGAAATCAAAGGTTAGTTTTACGCAGAATTTTTAAGTCGCACAAACTTCCCAGCGCAACACCTAATCCATACGCCAAGAGGTCTGGCCAGTTAAATCTGGAGCCTATGATGAGGTGGCCGATGTGCATGGCTCTGATAGAATCGATCCATGGCGCGTGATAGAGTTGGGAAAATTCTATCAGCCAGGCGAAGCAAAGGGAAATTGCAGAAAGCCATCGTGTGGTGACTCGCCTCATCAGAAAACCAAAGCCAAAGAAAACGAGCAATGCCCACAAGGCTACGCCCCCATACTTTTTGAAAAATGGCGATAACGGAATAAAGTCAGATCGCCAAAGCAAGCCAGCCGCGAGAACAAAAACCATTAATACGATCAATGTAATCCGATTCCGCGATGGAATTGTGTCATGACTCACGCTTCGGAAACGCTGCCATTATAAGACCTCGCCGGCGTTTTCTCCTTTTTCATAAACGCATTTTTCATTTTCGCGAGAGCTGCATTTTGAAGTTGGCGAATGCGTTCACGGGACACCCCAAACTCACGTCCTACATCTTCCAGTAGCATTGGCTTTTTACCGGTTAGACCAAACCGTTCATTGATGATTTTCAGCTCGCGCTCGTTGAGGATCGAAAGCAGCCCGGAAATTTCTCCCTGCATGTTTTTGTCGGCGAGGGTATCAAACGGATTTGCTACGTTCTCATCACCCACAATTTCGCTGTATTCCATGGATTCTCCTTCGTTAATCGGAGCATCGAGAGACGTTGGTCTTTGCGAGGCTTGCTTGAGCATCGCGATTTTTTGGCGCGGGATGCCTGTCGCTTCCACGATTTCATCGTCAGTCGGTTCGCGGCCGAGTGTCTCAGTTAAACTCGCAGCAATGCGGCGTAGACGCGCGATTTTATCCACCATGTGAATCGGCAGGCGAATCGTTTTGGACTGATTGGCCAGTGCGCGCTTGATGGATTGTTTAATCCACCACGAACCGTAAGTCGATAGTTTGCCTCCTTTTTCAGGATCAAAGCGGTCCACCGCTTGCATGAGGCCAATGTTTCCTTCGGAAATTAAGTCGCTGAGGGAAAGTCCGTAACCGGAATAGTCGCGGGCGATTTTTACGACGAGTCGGAGGTTTGCACGGATCATCAAATCGCGAGCTTTCTGATCGCCCATTTTGATGCGTTCCGCGAGGTCGATTTCCTCCTGAATGGTGAGAAGTGGAGTTTTTGCAATCTCGCTCAGGTAGAACTTAATGTTGCTATCAGGTGCTTGTGACATGGTGGTAATGGTTAAATTTCTTTTTTAACTAAAATCATACTAGATTCTGTAATGCAGCTAGTCCAAATTTATTTTCATTAAAACAGGCGAATGGAAGAAAGTCCGCCATCAGGACGGAAAATTTGCCCAGAAAAGGATTTCGATGAGTCGGAAAGTAAAAATGAGACCAAATGGGCAATTTCTTCGGGATCACCAATCCGTTGCAGTGGATGGCGTTTTGCAGATGCCTCCCTTTTGGCTTCGGAATTGAGTAGTGATCCAGCTAGCGGAGTATCTGTCAGGGAAGGCGCGATGGCATTGACTCGGATTTTAGGGGCTAGCTCAGCCGCTAAAGAGAGAGTGATTCCTTCGATGGCCCCTTTCGCCGCAGCGATAGAAGCGTGAAATGGCATTCCTTGAGACACCGCAACTGTCGAAAATAGAATGACAGAAGCGGAAGCTGAGGCTTTCAGCGCAGGCAATGCTGACTGTAGCGCGGAAACAAGCACCG
>JAAURL010000004.1 GCA_012032235.1 Akkermansiaceae bacterium
CCAGTCATTGTGCTTGCGACGAGTGAAGTCGATAACACGGTGGACTTTGGTCTCAGTGGACCTGCCCCAGCTGCTATTGGGAATCATGTTTTCTGCGATGTCAATAACGACGGCCTTCGCGATTTGAATGGGCTCGATAACATCCTTGGCAACGCCGATGATGAAGTAGGTATCGAAAACGTCGTCGTAAGCCTGTTCGCATCTAACGGAACAACTCCCATCGATAACCCTAACATTGACGGTGTGCAGAATTACACATCACTCACAGATGCGGATGGCGTTTATGCATTCATGAATCTGTTGCCTGGAAGCTATGTGGTAAAAATAGAAAACCCACTTCTTGGTAAATCGATTAGCTCTGCAACCACTGTCACCACAGATAATACAGTGGACAATGACGACAACGGATCACAATCCGTACCTGGTGGTGTCGTGACATCGCCAGTCATCGTCCTAGTCGCTGGTGAAACGGATAATACAAAAGACTTTGGCTTCATCGGCACAGTCGCGCTGGGAGACTTGGTCTTCTGCGATGATAATAATGATGGATTCGCGATCCCGACGGTCTCGATAACATTGCCGGAAACGCTGATGATGAAACTCCGATCTCAGGAGTCGTTCTCGGCCTGTTCGCAGCCAATGGCACAACTACGATCGATGATCCAGTGCTTGCCGGCATCCAGCCTTACACCGTGACGACTGATTCTAACGGAATTTATAATTTTACCAATCTTCTTCCAGGAAGCTATTTGGTGAAAATCGGAACAGCTAACTTCGCTTCTGGCGGTGCCTTGGTCAATAAGCCCGCGAGCAGCGGAAACACCGGTACCGCAGACAATCAGCAAAATGACGATGATAACGGCATCCAGTCTGCCTCAGGAGCGGAGGTCAGCTCACCTGTGATCGCACTCACAGGAACAGAGTTGGACTCAACTGTGGACTTCGGTTTCTTCACGCCACTCAGTCTTGGAAATCTCGTTTTCATGGATTCTAACAACAACGGATTGTTTGATTCTGGAACGGACATGGGCATCGATGGTGTGAGCGTGCAGCTCTTGTTCGATGCAAACAACAATGGCACCATCGATGCGGCTGAGCTAACAACGCCATTCGCAACGACTTCGACGAGCGGCGGCGGCGTTTACTCTTTCAGCAATCTGGTCGCTGGAAATTACCAAGTCGTCATCCCGGTTAGTAATTTCTCTGTTGGAAGCGCACTTGCTACCAAAAATGTTTCATCTTCTAACACAGACACCGCAGATAACGGCCAAGATGATGATGATAACGGCACGCAAGCTGCCCCTAGCGCTGTCACTACTAGCCCGTTGATTGCTCTATTAGGCGGAACCGAGCCAGGTTCTACAGGCAGTGCCAACACAGACAATACAATCGACTTTGGTTTCATTGCACCATCTTCCATCGGTAGCTTGGTCTTTATGGATTCTAACAACAATGGTCTGTTTGATTCTGGAACAGAGATGGGCATTGGTGGTGTGACGGTGCAGCTATTCCTCGATGTGAATGGTGATAATGACCTCAACGATCCTGGTGAAGACGTAGCCGTCGCAACAACTGCCACGAGCACAGTTTCTGCAACTTTGGGTCAATATAACTTCGCAAATCTCGTTCCAGGTAATTATCAAGTTGTGATTCCTGTGACGAACTTCGCGACAGGTGCGCCGCTGGTAGCGAAAAATACTTCATCGTCACCTGGCGTCACCGACACCGCAGATAACAATCAAGACAACGATGATAATGGCACGCAAGTTTCCTCAGGTCTCGTAACGACCAGCCCATTCATTAATCTAGCAGCTGGTGAAAGCGACCAAACGATTGACCTTGGCTTCTTCCAGACAGTCGCTCTTGGAAACTTCGTGTTCCTCGATAGTAATAACGACGGTCTTCTCACGAGTGAAAACGGTCTCAGCGGTGCGACAGTGCAGCTTTTCAATAGTGACGGCACAACGCCTGCAACGAATTACCTCGGCGTAGCTGTGCCATCACAAACAACAGGCGGTTCGGGTCAGTATAGTTTCCCTGATCTTGCACCAGGAGATTATATTGTTAGGGCGACGCCTCCTGCAGGCTTTATCCCGGCAACCCCTGCTTCGCAACCTGATCCAGATCTCAACCCTGCGGACAATGATAGCAATGGCGTGCAAGTGCCTTCACAGCCTTACGTGCAGTCACCAGTTGTTACTCTTCTCGCTGGCACCGAGCCAATCAACGACGATGATGAGCTGGCCAATACCAACACGACTGTGGACTTTGGCTTTGTGCCAAGTGTCGGTGTAGGCAATCTCGTCTTCAATGATGCAATGGTAATGGCATCTTTGACTCGGGTGAAACAGGCGTCAATGGTGTGGCTGTTAGACTATTTAAACAAGGAGATGATCCACTCACTGCGACACCTGTAGCAACAGCCACGACGGCCACGGTCAGCGGCACAGCGGGTTGTTATCTTTTTGATAATCTTGCTCCAGGAAACTACTTTGTTTATCTCCCAGCGAGCAACTTCGCATCAGGTGGGCCTCTCGCAGGAAGCTTCTCCTCGACAGGAGCCGATGCCACCGATCTTGTAGATGATACGGCAAATGAAAATGGTATTGATAACGCAGCACCAGCAACGAATGGAATTCGCACTAACAATTTCGCGCTCGGTGATAATGCCGAGCCAGCGAGCGAAGCTGGAGCCTGCGCCAGCCAAGACGATGCTGATGATAATAACATCAACCTCACCATCGACTTCGGTTTTGTGAAACCTGTATGCATTGGTAACTTTGTTTACAGCGTGCCAACAGTTCCTCTAGATCCGAATACTTCACAAACGGGCTCTAGCGGTCTCTCTGGAGCTACAGTAGAGCTCTTTAGATCCAGCGGCGCTTCACTCCTACCTGTTACGAACCTAACTGGAGCTGCCGTGGCTTCGGTGACGACTCTATCGACAGGTCGCTATGAATTCTGCGATCTCGCACCAGGGGACTATGTCGTCCGCGTCACTCCGCCTACTGGGCTAACACCACTCGCTACAGCAACAGATCCAGACCCTGATACAAATGCTCTAAACACAGACAGCAACGGCGTGACGGTATCTGGTCAGACTTATGTGCAGTCGCCAGTCGTCACCCTCGCTTCTGGCACAGAGCCAACTGGCGACGATGCACCAACAGCTCCCTATGCGGATAATGACTCTAACAATACCGTAGACTTTGGCTTCATTTCCTCACTCATTGTGAATCCAGTCGCTATAGGAGATCGTGTCTGGTGCGATGAAAACGGCAACGGCATCCAAGACTCAGGCGAGCCAGGTATTCCAAATGTGGTTGTCACTCTGACTCAAGGTGCAAATACCGCGACATCTACAACGGATGCGACAGGTCTTTATCGCTTTGCCAGTGATGGCAATGCTCCATTCCTCAGTGCGGGAAGTAGTGTGACTCTAACAATAGATAAAGCAGCAAATGCCGCCGCTCTGAGCGCTTGCCCACTAGTCACCTCGCCAAACTCCACTGGCCCTGGCGCGAATGATGGTAATGACAGCGATGGCATCGATGGTGCCACGACCGTCACGATCACTACAACGGTTCCAGGACTTGGCACTAGCGATCTGACGAATGACTTGGGATTCACGCCGACGGTATCACTCGGTAACTTCGTCTTCATCGACTCTGATAGAGATGGTTTGTCCAGTGGAGAAGTCGGTCTCGCTGGAGCCATGGTCACCTTGCTCCAAAGCGACGGCGTCACCCCTGCGACGAAGTTTGACGGCACAGCCACACCGATGATCACTACCACCGCAGACGGTAAATATCTCTTCACCGATCTCGCTCCAGGCGATTACATCGTCAAAGTAAAACCACCCGTCATCGCACCACAGCCATCGGCGGCTCCGAGCCCAACAGGCTATGTGCCAACTACCGCCGCGCCTACAGTCGATCCTGATGCCAATGCCTCTGATATTGATTCTAACAATACAGCGATGGGAACTCTGACTGATCCTTATCAAGTAGCGTCCGTTGCTGTGACTCTCACCATCGGTGGTGAGCCAGTAGGTGATGAAGATAATGATGTAAATTCTAACAATACAGTTGATTTCGGATTCTTTGCTCAAGTTGGCGTGGGTAACCTAGTCTGGATCGATAAAGATGCAGACAGCAAGTTCACCGCTGGTGTTGATGCCCGCGTGCCAAACGTCGTCGTCCAAGTTTGGCCTGAAGGCGCGAATCCGCTCATCGGCACGGCTCCACACACAGCGACCACAGATGCTAACGGAAATTGGCTCGTCACCAGCGCGCCTCCAGGACGCTACTTTGCCTTCATCCCACCAGCGATGTTCCAAGCTGGCGCGCCTCTCGAAGGTTACTTTAGCGCTCCTGGTGTCGAGGTCGAGCCGCTGAACTCTGCCGCAGATGATGATCTGGGAGAGAGCGGTATCGATGATAGCAATCCAGCAGCAAACGGAATCCGTACCCGGAATTTCAACCTCCGCATCGATCGCGAACCATTCGTTCAATTCGGTGAAACAGGCGACAATGCGAACTTCGATGCCGCGCCAGTTTATGATGACGATAGCATCGATCTTACCAAAGACTTCGCCTTCGTTGCACCATTGAGCGTAGGTAACCTCGTCTTCAATGATCTCAATTCAGACGGCCAATATGCTTCTGGAACAGACGCTACATTGGGTGGAGTATTGGTGGAGCTCTTCAAGTCCACACCAGGCGGACTTGTCCCAGCATTGGATGTTTTCAATAATGCAGTGACATCGGTCACCACACCATCGACGGGTATCTATAACTTCACCAATCTACCCAAAGGTGACTACGTTGTGCGGTTCACGCCACCGGCTGGTTTCAGAAACACAACCGTGCCAGCTGATCCAGATCCAGATACGAATTCATCTAACACCGATAGCAATATCCAGCCAGTCGTAGGGCAAAGCTACTTCCAGACGCCAGTCTTCGCACTTATGGAAGACTCAGAGCCAATCACCGATGGTGACACTGACAATGACTCCGATCTCAGCGTTGATGCAGGCTTCGTCCAAGTTATCAGCCTTGGTGATCTAGTCTTCATGGACTCTAACAATAATGGCGTGTTTGATTCTGCGACTGAAATGGGAATCAACGGTGTTGCCGTGCAACTCCTCTTCGACGCCGACAATAACGGCAGTATCGCAGGGGCGGAAACCACGCCGATCGCAACAACATCGACTGTCTCAGGCGGATTATACAGCTTCACCGATCTCGTTCCTGGCAGATACCAAGTGCTCATCCCGGCTACGAACTTTGCCACAGGCAACGCACTAGCTTCCAAGAGCACCTCATCCACCAATATCGCGACATCCACTGCAGATAACGGTGTGAATAATGATGACAACGGTAACCAACTTGGTGGTGCAGGCACAGTGACCAGCAGCCCGCTCATCGTTCTAGCTCCGAATACAGAGCCAGGCACTACAGGAACAGGAAATGCTGATAACACCATCGATTTCGGCTTCTATGCCTCGCTCACACTTGGAGATCTTGTTTTCTGTGATGATAATAACAGCGGCGAGAAAGACCCAGCCGAGCCAGGAATCGGCGGAGTGACTTTACAACTCCTCAAAGACGCTGATGGCAATGGCTCCATCGACGGTGCTGAGACCACCCCAGTCGCATCCGTGGTATCATCGACAGTGCCAGCCACTCTCGGCCAATACAGCTTCGCTGGACTAACCGATGGCAATTACCAAGTGATTGTCCCTGCGAGCAATTTCATCAGCGGCGGGCCGCTTGCGATTAAGAGTTCGTCTTCCACCGCATCAAATCCTGATAACGAAACCAATGACGATGACAACGGATCGCAGTCTGGCGGCTCGGGCACAGTCACCACTAGCCCGATCATTGTTCTAGCTGGAGGCACCGAGCCAAACGGAACAGGAAACAATACCGACAACACCATCGATTTCGGCTTCTTGGCTGGGAAATACAATACTTTCACTTCTTGGCAGGTTGCAAATCCGCTCGGTGGGCAAAATGGCCTAACCCAAAACCCAGACGGTGACGGCTTTAGTAACCTACTTGAATACGCACTCTGCGGTCATCCCTCCACGGGTCTCAAGGTCTCACCAAGTGGCCAGCCTAATAGCGGGCTCCAGATTGTGCCGAGTGCTAGCACGGCAGATCAGATCGACGCTACTTTCATTCGTCCTAGTGGCATCACCGACGTAGCTTATGTTCTGCAATACAGCTCCGACGGGCAAACATGGGTATCTGTCACCGGTATCACTCCTTTGACTACGGCTAATACCAATGGCACGGAGACGGTAACTTATCCGAACCTTGAAAGTCTCGGTGCCACGGGCCTGATCAGGCTGCAAATTAGCTCGGGCGTATCCGGCCCACTAGTCACAAATGTCACGCAGACTAGTGGTTGGCAGCCGCACACGGTGAAGCCGCTTTGTGAAAGCTATAGTCACCCACTTCTCAATTCGTGTGTCTTTACTGGCACGATCGACGGAGTGTCTGGGTCGACGCTCGATCTCACGGGATCCGTTGGCACGGGAGATCTAACCACTCTGGACACAACGAAACAATACTACATCGAAGTTACCTCTGGCGATAACGTGGGCTGCCGCTTTGATATTGCTAGCTTTACCGCGACAAGCGTTGTTCTAGCTGCTGATGCGAGCCTTTACAGCCCAGAGCCGCCATATAACACCACGCTAACTATTCCGGCGACGCTAACAGGTGATAGTATTGTTCTCCGTGAACATCACACATTTGCCAGTCTGTTCCCACCTGACGATATCGGAACTCCTGCTGTGGATGGCTTTGTAAGCGGAACAACAGTTAATAACTCTGCGCGGCTTCTCTTCTGGGATCGTCTCCAGCAAAAGTTGGTCACCTACTATCTGGAAACACAGGTCACAGGTGGTCCGATCTGGCGTTCTACCACCAGTGCGACCTCCCTCAATGATCGCGTGTTCCCAGCAGACCAAGGTGTGTTCACTCACAATTTGCAAAGTGCAGCAGCAGCCTTCGATATCTTGCAATACGGCGAAGTTCGCACGAACGCAGCACGCGTTCCACTCATTAAGGACTACAACCTCGTTCCAGCACTTTATCCACTCGATCAAGACTATGCAGCACGCAACCTACTCACTCCAGGTGGTGCTACAGGTAGTTCGGTGCGTCAACAGGCAGATCAGATTCAGTTCTGGAGAGATGATTCAAACACTAGCCCGACCTTTGTTCCTCATCTCTGCTACGATGCATCGTTCTACTTTGTGACCGCATCACCAGTGAATGACAAGTGGGTCATGTCGGCAGATCTTTCCCTTGCGGATCAGACGCTACTAGAGGTCTTCAAGCGAGATCGCAGCGCTCTGCATTGCATTCAAACTGCAGATCGGCCAGCTTATACGATTCCTAATCCGATCAATACTGCTCCATAAGCTTCACCCGTGAATTGAGAAAATTTATAACCCTTCACTCCATCAAACCGATGAAAAGAATATCTCTTTGCTCCACTCTACTAATCGGAGCTCAAGCCCTGTTGCTGTCCACAGCAGGAAGCCATGCGGCAACCATCAACTGGGGACCAAGCTTTACGCCTGATAACTACTTCAGCAATGGAGATCAATTGGATGGCGCTGGTGCAGAAGTCGTCACCTTTGAATTGGGTGCTTTTACGACAGGGTTTGACCCAGCGACTGCTGACCCCGCTTTATGGGCGGCGAATTGGATTGTCGTGAATACGGTAACTTCAAGTGGCACAATCACCGGCACCGCGACATCCACTTACAGCACCTCGAATAACAATTACGGCGGCTCGGTGGAAACGGCAGGCTTTACGACTGCGGGAATTGCTGCGGGACTGCCCCATTTTTATTTGGGGATATACTCAAAAAACGGTTGATTTGACGACTCAGTGGGTCTTGTTCAGTGCCGCCAATGTGAGCGCCTCAGGCCCACAAACAAGTAACTGGGTAGCCCCATTCACTGCGGGAGACCAAGGCAACCCAGCGATCGATTGGGAGCCGATTGCTTCCACAAATGTAGTCTTTGGTGGCACCTCCACGGACACAGGTTTAGGCATCGTGGATGGACCGCAAACATTGACCTTAAATCAAGTGCAACTTTACAAAGTGGTCCCAGAACCGAGTAGTGCTGCGTTTGTCATTTTGGCCAGCTTAGCCTTGGTTCGTCGTAAAAGATAAACCTACATGCGGGTCATAAGATCTGTCTTCCTTTGTGTAGCCGCGTCTCTGTCTTTCCTAAAGGCGGGAAATGTAGATATTGCTTGGCAAAGCTCAGGACCTCACCTGCAAAGTAATGGCAGTGCCATGACATCGAGATTCATCTTTGAGGTGGGTGGTTTTGTAGATGGTTTCGTGCCAACTTCTGAGAATACTGCACAGTGGGCTGGCAAATGGCGGTCACTGGGTGGCGCGAATTTTCAGCCTGCAAATTTACGTTTTCAGGGAGCTTCAACACTAACCACAAACCAAGATCCTTTCGGAGTGAGCCAGCAAGTTTATATTTGGGGATATGGTTTAGGAGGATCATCCGCAGAATGGGTGTTGATTCGCAACACATCTTGGGCATGGCCAGATACAACCGTCCCGTTTACTCCAAGTGCGCCTTTCTACACCGTCACGGCGGCGGAGGCCGGTTACACGACGGTCGTTGGGCATGTGAACCAGTCAGGAATAGTGATAAAGTCCACAGCTGTTAGTAACTCTCCAACTCCTTCGGTTTCCTATACTGCTTGGGTCGTGGAAAATTTCTTTATATCTGAGCAGAGTGATCCAGCGATTGTTGGGCAAGTAGCCGACCCAGATGGTGATGGGCAAACGAATATTTACGAATACGCCTTTGGCACGAATCCTAAGCAAACTTCGATGGCCTCGGTTCCCCAATTGGATATTATGAATGTGAACTCACAGTCATTTGCGCAGATCACGATGAATTTTTCACCTCGGGCGCAGGTGACGATGCAACTTCACCAGTCATCGGATCTGCAGACTTTCACTGCATTGAGTCCGGCTCCGATCACGGTCCTAAATACGCAGGGGACTTTGATTCTTCGGGATTCCGCAGCGATTCATACTGGATCGCCGCGCAAGTTCTACCGAATGCAGTTTACTTCGCCATAGACGTTCGCCGGTAGCAAGCTCGCTGCGTGTGGCGATTGAATCGTCACACGTTTGTTAGAAAGTCGGTGCAGCGATGGTCGCTTTATCGCGCTCTTCGATACGGCGGCGCAAGATGCGATCTGCTGTTTCGGCAACCATTTCTGATAGAAGTAACCATAGATGTGATCCTTGACGATAGTCTGCTGGGGCGATGTGCTTGACTCGATTCGCATGGGTGGAAAGTTGGAAGCACTTCCGGAAGGAGCGCCCAGTTGCATCTTCAGGATTATAAACGGCGATGGCTTGGCCGCCATTGCGAGCCATGACGGTGAAGCAAGGAACATCCGTGGGACCATCACCAACATAAACCATGTTTTCAAAAGGGATCGGGCGCTGTTCGCTAGGCATGTGGTCATTTACATCCTGATCGTAGCCTAGCATGCCTTTATTGATGCGGAAAAGGAATTGTGTCTTGGTGGTGTGAGAGATTGCTCGCTTCGGAAAACTGATCCGGCCTTCTGAATCTTCTCCAAATTCACAGCCAAAAATCGCTTTCACAAATGGCTGCAATCGGGAGCCATCTAACAGAGCCTTTAATCCTGAGGAAATGATGTAGTGTTCGATTTTGATCCCGGCTAGTTCATGTTCAGGGCGCAGCACCGCCTCGGGCAAATCCACAAACAGTTCGGGTAAGCCTGGAAAAAAGCTGAGACCTGCTCCCAGTTCGTTTAGCCTCGAATTGGTGACATTATCCATGCCGAGGTAGTCGAGCATGCACTTCATATATGCCAGCTCCCCATCCCATTTTTGATTGCTGACGAGTGAGTTGCACTTTTTCCAAAACTGTGCCGGATCAATCCCGAATTCAGGGAAAACCACATCATCCTGCATATAGCGCGGGCTGAGTGTTTGATCATAATCGTAGACCAGTGCGATGATGTTTTGCGGAGCTGCCATGAAAGACCTTAGACAAACGGCGGGAGGCTCCTGCGACAAGGCGGAATTTTAGAAATTAGGAATAGGTAAATCACCTACTATCAGGAAGCCCTGCAAGGCAACAAAGAATGCTTTTCTCGTAAATCCATGATTTCAAAATGAAAATGATTTGCCCTAGACGCGCTGCTTAACCGGACTCTCAGCAGGTTAGCTATCTGAGGTAATTTTGCCAAGGTTTGGTGCTTTAGAATCGAAAGATGTATAAATAATTGCTCTTAGCTTCTCTAATAATTTACGTGTTGTTAAACTATTAGCACATAATGCTCGGATGATGTAGATATTATTTGAAACAGATCCGTGCCCAAGATGTATATTTTCAGTATTTAAATCATCTAGCGAAGTTATCAGTGAATCTGAAATCTTCATTCCAGAAATATATGCTGACAAGTAATGAGCTTCAGGGAATTTTGCCTTCAATGATTCAAGGCTATGATCACTCGGTTGCAAATGATAGCGTTCTCTAGTAATGAGTTTTTCAGAAACGTATAAATCAAGTTTCCATTCGAGTTTTTGATAAGCAAACACCTCACCCATTGCAACTCGACCTGGTGCTAACCAATCGAAGTATAATAGATTCGCAGTAGGATGCAGATGAATGGTCGTTTCTTGAACATATCTCGCGCCAGCATGCGGAATGAACGGTTCAGGAATCCATTCCATGAAAGCATTTTCATCAATATGAAAAACCTGTTTGTTCGCTGCAGCAGCTCCGGAACGGGTTCTGTAAACTCTAGCTGCTGATGGCGTGCTTAAAACCAATTGACCATGCTTTCCAACCGATACGGCGGACTGTACGACATCACCATCGAAGAATCCAGCTGTAGGATTGACGATATTTAAAACAAGTTTCCCTTGATCGATATATGATTTACCCAAATGAATCGGTGAGCTGAAGCTTTGATGTGAAATGTAGCTATCGCCATTGCTACGAGTTTCACAACGAAGCTCAAGATGACCACGCAGTGATGAACCAGAAACACGGGTTAATACATCATTCATATCAAATGAATAAGTATTCATGCTTCAACCAATGAAGGAGCTCGTCTTTGCCTTTCTCTGATTTAAGATCCGCGAAGATAAATGGTCTAGAGTCTCTTTGAGCTTTTGCATCACGATCCATAACTGTCAGATCAGCTCCTACGTATGGCGCCAGCTCGATTTTATTGATCAGTAATAAATCACTTGTCCGAATGGCCGGGCCTCCTTTGCGTGGAATTTTATCTCCCTCGGCGACATCAATTACATAAATATATGCATCGACAAGTTCTGGAGAAAACGTAGCTGATAAATTATCACCACCGCTTTCGATCAGGATAAGTTTTAAATCTGGATGTCGATTTTCCAAATCGATCACAGCGGCCATATTCATACTGGTGTCATCGCGAATCGCCGTATGTGGGCAGCCACCTGTTTCGACTCCGATGACTCGATTAGACCCTAATACATTCGCACGAATTAAAAACTCTGCGTCTTCGCGTGTGTAAATATCATTTGTAATGACTGCTAAGGAAATTTCATCTTTCAGCCATTGGCATAACCGTAGAACACACATGGTTTTGCCAGAGCCGACTGGCCCACCTATACCGAGGCGAAAGGGCCGTTTTTTATTAGGAGATGAAGAGTCTTGCATGAGATTTGGCGTGTCTAAGTGATGATATTTCAATAAGTGGATTGAACCATCCGTAGTTTGTTAGGTTTAAAGAATCTTCGATTTTTTCGCTGATCGCTTCGAGAGCTTTGCGCAAAATCTGCTGGCACGCATTTTGCCCGATGCGAATCAGCTTCATTGAAGCTGCTGTAAGCGCAGATAAGGTTTGATATACGAATGCAAGTGCCGCTTGCTGCATCGACAATGATGATAATTCTAATGCTGTGACGATAAGGTGATGACAGCGTGGAATTTTCCTCGAATGCACTCGATGAAAGGAGAAGGATCGAGTTTGGAAAGAATATCAAGTCGTTGAGAACCGATACGACGTGATGCATCGCGGAGTTCTGCTGGGATGCGCCAGGCATCAAGCTCTTGATCAAGAGCGATGATTTCACTTTCACGATGATCTAAAACGGCATGATAGACTTTAGCAAAGAATGGCAACTCAAAGTGCAGTATAGATGGAATGACCTGTTGATGCAAAACCTATTCAAATCGGCAGTATTCGTCACAACTCCTGATTCTACTAATTCTTCCAAACCAAATGAATGTGCATAAGATCCCGAAGGATATGCACTATCATTAGTCTGCAAGAGCCAGAGGATAGAATCATTGATCATCATGAAAATGTTACGAATGTGCCATCGCTTTCATCGGTGTAAATAGGACTTCTGGCTCGCCGTATGTCCAACCTTCGCGTTCTAAAAGCTGCTTCATCGCATCATCATATAGGATGCGGATCGAGTTTGTCAAAATCTGCGCAGGTAAATGAAAATTGCCAACTTTCCAAGCGATGAGCGCAGCCTGCGCAGGTGAATCGAATGCTATTTCATAAACGATTTCAGGAAGTTGCCTGACGACGTAGTCATTTCCACGTTCATGATAGATTACACAACTATCGTTCAAACGACTTTCCAGATCGAATCCGAATTCTGTCCCATCTTGCGCTACTCCACGCCAACGACGCTTGAGAAATAAACGCCTTTCTACTGAAAGAACGATTTGCTGCTCTGACGGCAAACTCGATGATGATGCCAGGGCGTTTTGGATAATGTGCATCAAAACAAGAAGTAACGTTGCGCCATGGGCAATACAGCAAGTGGCTCGCAGCGTAGTTCTTTGCCATCGGCTGTCACGGTATATGTATCTGGATCGACAGTGATCTTCGGCATGGAATTATTGTATGGTAGATCTTTCTTGCTGATGTTTCTGCAATTCTTAACAGCGACGAGTTTTTTTGTTAGATTGAGCTGTTCCAGATTTCCATATTTCAACGATGCATCACTCACAAATGTGAGTGATGTTGAAGCTATCGCCTTACCGAATGCTCCAAACTGCGGGCGGTACATGGTGGGTTGCGGCGTAGGTATCGATGCATTGGGGTCGCCCATGTTCGCCCATGCGATAAGGCCGCCTTTTATTATGGTTTCGGGTTTCACGCCGAAAAACGCAGGTTTCCAAATGACGATATCAGCGAGTTTGCCAACTTCGATACTTCCGACTTCATGCGCGATACCATGAGTGATTGCTGGGCAAATAGTATACTTAGCGACATATCGAAGTGCACGAAAATTATCTGCTGCAGGATGTTCGGTACTTTCTAATTTCCCAAACTGCACTTTCATTTTATGTGCTGTTTGCCAAGTGCGAGTGATCGTTTCACCGATGCGTCCCATGGCCTGACTATCAGATGATGTCATCGATATCGCGCCGAGATCATGTAAAATATCTTCAGCTGCGATCGTCTCTGGACGGATACGGCTTTCTGCGAAAGCAATATCCTCTGGGATCCGTGAGTCGAGATGGTGACATACCATCAACATATCTAGATGCTCATCAATGGTATTAACAGTAAATGGCCGTGTTGGATTCGTAGATGATGGTAACACATTCGCTTCACCACATACACGAATGATGTCCGGTGCATGACCTCCGCCAGCACCTTCAGAATGGTAAGTATGAATCGTTCGGCCTTTGAATGCGGCAAGCGTGCTCTCTACAAAACCAGCTTCGTTTAATGTATCAGTGTGAATCGCGACTTGGACATCGAACTCATCAGCAACTGTTAGGCAAGTATCGATTGCTGCTGGTGTCGTCCCCCAATCTTCATGAAGTTTTAAGCCAATGGCGCCTGCGATGATTTGCTCACGTAATGGTTCGGGTGAAGAACAATTACCTTTACCGAGGAATCCGAGATTTACAGGAAATGCTTCTGCGGCCTCTAACATACGATGGATATTCCATTTTCCCGGAGTGCATGTTGTCGCGTAGGTGCCATGTGCAGGGCCAGTCCCTCCACCAATGAGAGTGGTGACACCGCTTGCGATAGCGTGCTCGATCTGTTGCGGGCAGATGAAGTGAATATGTGTATCGATGCCACCTGCTGTGATGATGCATCCTTCACCTGCGATCACCTCTGTGCCAGCTCCGATGGTCATAGTAATGCCATCTTGCAATAAAGGATTTCCTGCGTGACCGATCCCGACAATTCGTCCGTGTTTGATGCCAATGTCTGCTTTGATCACGCCTTGTGCTGCATCGAGGATCAGTGCATTTGTGATCACTAAATCTAAAGATTCTGCATCACATGCGAGCGGTGATTGCGCCATTCCGTCGCGGATCACTTTACCACCACCGAACTTCACTTCATTGCCATAGCCACTGTTTTCGATAACAAGATCCCGCTCGACTTCGATAAACAATTCTGTATCAGCCAAGCGCACTTGATCACCGACAGTAGGACCGTAAGTGCCTGCATAATTCGTGCGAGATTGTTTCATGAGTCGAGCTTGCCGTTGATTAGATTATTGAGTCCGTAAACTTCGCGGTTGCCTGCGAAAGCCACCAGCGGAACTTCGCGTGTATCTCCAGGCTCGAAGCGAATCGCTGTGCCAGCGGGTATGTTTAAACGAAAACCACGAGCTTCATCTCTATCGAACTTCAATGAAGTGTTCACTTCCATAAAATGAAAGTGACTGCCTACCTGGACAGGGCGATCTCCTGTATTGGCGACTACCATACTCTTCATGGCTAGACCCGTATTGAGTTCCAGATCGGGAGCATCCGAAGGTGTTATAATTTCTCCAGGGATCATCGGATTGGGTGATGGACTGTTACGAGTTTTGTGCCATCGGGAAAGGTCGCTTCCACCTGCACATCATGAATCATTTCAGCGACTCCTTCCATGACTTCATCGCGAGATATGATCATAGTCCCGTAGCTCATGAGCTCTGAAACAGATTTTCCATCACGCGCAGCCTCTAACAATTCTGCTGTGATTAAGGCTACGGCTTCGGGGTAATTTAGTTTCAAGCCACGCGCTCTGCGCCGAGCGGCGAGATCGCCAGCGACAACGATGAGGAGCTTTTCCTGTTCACGCGGAGAAAGATGCATGTAGACGAAAAAATTAGAGTAATGGCAGAAGAACCGCTGCTGCTACACAAGTCGCTATAGCGCTCACTCGAAGGGCTGGTTTTTGGCTAGTGAAAAAAACGGTGAGGCTCAGTAGAACTACGATCGCTAAGGCGTAATCTAGGAAGCCGTGAGAATGAAAAAAGAGCGTTTGAAAGGTGTCGAATTCATCCGTTTCGTCAGGATGATAATGCCCGGGATGAGCCCAAAGTAGCGTTGGGATGAAACAAAAACCTGCCACCAAATAGTGGTTGATTGACGGCTTATTCTTAATCATGTGAGACAATTTCATTTGATAAATTAATGCTTAACAAATTTTGGTTCGAGCAAGCAATATGCCAAGAACAAAGTGAAAAACCATGCCCCTACGCATAGAGGCATGGTCGATATGATGAAACTACACTATCCTAAGAATTTACTTATAAGTTCCTTTAAGAAAAGGCTCACCTACGACATCTTTGTATTCTTTGAGAATCTTAAATTGTCCGTCCGCACGAGTCTCGCCGATGTAGACGTTCTTTGTGAGATGGTGATTCTTTTGAGATGTTACTTTGCCGCCAGGACCATCGAATGAGATTCCGCCTTTAAGAGCTTCCATGACTTTTGCTGGCTCGAATGAACCTGCTTTTTCAACGGCAGCCTTCCAGAGATAAACACCATTGTATGAAAGAACCATCGGTGAACAGGTCACGCGGTTTTCTTTGACGATGCCTGGCACAGTGGATTTAGCTAACCAGTCTTGGAAGTCTTTAACAAACTTCGCATTGGCATCGCTTTTAATGGATTGGAAATAAGTCCAGCATCCGAGCTGACCCACTAGCTGGCTAGCAGGGAGACCGCGGAATTCATCTTCAGATACGGAGAAACTTACGACTGGGCAAGTCTCTGCGGTCAGACCAGCAGCTGCGTATTCTTTGAAAAATGGAACATTGGTATCACCGTTTAGCGTGTTGATGATACAGGCATTACCACTTGCTGCGAACTGTTTGATCTCTGAAATGATTTGCTGGTAATCTGTGTGACCGAATGGTGTGTATTTGCCTGCGGAAATGATTTTTCCACTCGCATCTTTCGTGAAACCACCGCCGATGTTTTCGAGAGGCACTCCTTTGCTAAGAAGATATTCTAACAAAATCAAATTGGTCGTTTGTGGATATACATAGTCAGAACCAATGAGGTAAAATTTCTTTTTCCCTTCTTCGAGCATGTAGTCAACAGCTGGAGTCGCTTGCTGATTTACAGCTTCCGCAGTATAGAAAATGTTAGGTGACATTTCTTCGCCTTCGTACTGAACGGGATAGAAGAGCAAACCTTTCTTTTCTTCAAATACAGGTAAAACAGACTTGCGGCTCACAGATGTCCAGCAACCAAATGTCACTGAAACCTTGTCTTGATCGAGAAGCTGTTTCGCTTTTTCTGCAAAGAGCGGCCAGTTGGAAGCGCCGTCCACGACGACAGGCTCGATTTTTTTACCCATAACGCCGCCAGCAGCGTTAATTTCATCAAAGGTAAAAAGAAGTACATCGCGGAGCGAAGTCTCACTAATCGCCATGGTGCCACTCAATGAATGGAGGACTCCGACTTTGACTGCCTCTTGAGCAGTGGTGGTGAGGGAAGTTGCTGTGAGTGCGACTGCTGCGAGCGCTGAAGGAATTAATTTTGAAATCATTGTAAATATGAATTTTTATAAATTATTAAAAGAAGCGGGAGAGTATTGATTCCGAGCAATCAATAAGACCTCTCCCGCCACAACCGTTATATACAAAAAAATCGGATCGAATTAGAAAGAGAGACTTAAGCCGATGTTAGAGGTTAGGAAGTCATCATCGGTGTTACCAATCACCTCATTATCGGTGAAGTATTGAGTGAGACCACCATACAGAGTCCAATCACCAATCGCGCCTCCGATATATGGAGTGAGTGGAAGCGATGCTGAGACACCTACTGAAGTGTAAGCATAGCCAGAGTCCGTGCTACTCACATGGAAATCATCCTGAAGCGACCATGCCACATTTACAGGGAAAGAAATTGTCACTGGGCCAGCTTCAACACTATGGGAAGCACCAAACACAAGAATGGTGCCCTCATTGCCGCCAGATGCGCCTGCGCCGAGGCGATTGTGGATCGTTAGAGAGGGAGCTAAGAAACAATCGTATGCAAATTTCACATCGAGAATTTCTTCTGTGGCACTGCCGTAGATCCAATCTTGGAAAGTCACCCCTACGGTGAATTTATCCGCTGTGTAAGAAAGTCCTGCCCACACATCAACCTCTCTGAGCTGGCCGCCAATATTGCCAAGTGATGTGGAGCTATCACCTTTTGAATTCACATCCCACCAAGTTCCGAGGGTTCCAGTAAAACCGGCAGGAAGAGCAAAGGACAGCTCGAGCAAGGGGTTAAATGCCATATCTGAAAGAGAATCATCATCTTTCCAAACATCTATTCCGTATGAAACGAAGTGTGAGTTAAAGTCTAATTTAAGAACACCTGATACCACGCTCTCTGATGGAGCAGGTGTCATTGGCGATTCTTTTTTCATCTCCTCCGTACCTGCAAACGAGGTGCTAGATGCCAGCGCAAACGCCAACAGTGACGTTGTAACGAGTTTATTGCGATTTGTGTTTTTCATAGTTGCTATGGTTATTAGGTTGTGCTGCAGAAAAATCCGCAGATTCAGCATGAGTTAGCTTGTTTTGTGCCATACTTTGAATTCATGAGGCGAAATATTTAGATTTCTGAATAAATTAAACCGAGAACCCAATAAGAATGAATGCAATTCATTTTTCATAAACTTATTGAATAATTTTAATCATGGTCAACGAGCCATGCTAAGTTGGCTGATATAAGGAAGGCCCTTTCGAAAAGTTGATTTTCCTTTCACCAACTCGCTTTTCTTTCTGAAAATCTTGGATGTTGGTATTCCTAAAGCTCACACCGTCAAAAACTCCTTAACGATATCCTCGTTCAGATTCTTCATTTCTCCTGAAGCAACTACTGCGCCTCTTTCTAAGATCGCAAAATCATCACCGAGCTCTTTGCAGAAATCGAGATATTGCTCGACGAGCAAGATGCTCATTTCACCTTCTGCGCGGAGTAGTTTGATCGCGTCGCCGATTTGGTCGATGATGTTTGGCTGAATGCCTTCGGTTGGTTCGTCGAGAATCAATAGTTTAGGCTTCGTCATCAAAGCACGGCCAATTGCAAGTTGTTGCTGCTGCCCACCGGAAAGCATACCACCTTTGCGATGTAAGAATTCCTTGATAATCGGGAAGAGTTCAAAGGTCCGATCAATGTCTGCCGCATGGCGTTTTCTGCCACGAGCGTTGAGGCCGATGAATAAATTTTCTTCGACTGTGAGATGAGGGAATATTTCACGACCTTGCGGCACATAGCCTATGCCAAAACGGGCACGGTCTGCGGACGAGAGTTTGTTTAAAGAAGTATCTCCCAATAAAATATCTCCAGCATCCGCGGATAGCAATCCCATGATAGCTCGCAATGTCGTGCTTTTGCCCACACCATTACGTCCCATTAGACAAAAAACTGTCTTCGGGCGAATGTTGAGATTTACACCACGCAAAATGGCACTTCCACCGATGGAAACGAGCAAGTTCTGAATCGAAAGACTATCTTGTGAAATAAGAGCAGACATGGTTTGGTATTACGCGACTTTCGATTTGCGACCGAGATAGACCTCGATGACTCGTTCATCTGCTTGGACTTTATCGACGGGTCCTTCACAGAGAATATGGCCTTGATGAAGGACTGTCACTTTACGACCTTGGGAAATTTGCCTTACAAAGGTCATATCGTGTTCGATGACGATGATCGTATGTTTTCCAGCAAGTGATAATAGTAATTCACCTGTGCGATAAGTTTCTTCATCTGTCATGCCAGCAGCAGGCTCATCAACAAGCAAGAGACGCGCTTCTTGGGCTAGTAACATTCCGATTTCTAACCACTGCTTTTGACCATGAGCCAGAGCACCTGCTTTACGCTGTGCATGATCTGATAGCTTGATCGTTTTTAATATATCTTGAATTCGATCTTTTTGCTCGCTTGTAATTTTGCCAAATAGACTATGCCAAATGCTGCGAGACCCGGCGAGTGAAAGTATGAGATTTTCAGTCACAGTGTGATCGTTATAAACTGTTGGCGTTTGAAATTTCCTACCAATACCAAGTCGGTAGATCTCATATTCATTGAGCTTTAATAAATCATGCTTGCTGTCATCCCACATGAGCGTGCCCTCATCGGGCTTGGTGCGTCCTGTGATGAGATCGAGAAACGTTGTCTTGCCAGCACCGTTTGGACCGATGACCGTCCGCAACTCACCTTCATCGAGATAGAAATTCAGATCATTGATTGCTTTGAAGCCGTCAAACGTTTTGTTGAGTCCTTCAGCGGCGAGAAGAAATGGTTTTTGGCTCATGACTCGACTACTTCTTTAGGATTTGAAATTTCAGATGCTCCGCCTTTACGGCGAAGTTTGTGATAAAGATCACGCAGTTGCTGAGGCAGTCCGACGATGCCTTTTGGCATAAACATGACGACTAGTACAAATACGCCACCCAGAATTAGCAACCAACTATCAGGATACTCGCGTGTCGCCCAGCTCTTCAAGGCATTCACGAAAATAGCACCAATTACAGGGCCGAGTAGTGTCCCCCGTCCACCGAGTGCGACCCATACGATGACTTCCAGAGACTTATCCGTCGTCATTTCGCTGGGATTGATAATGCCGACTTGCGGCACATATAGCGCACCTGCCGCAGCGGCGATCATTGAACTGATAACAAAGATGAAGAGCTTAAAGTTCGCCGTGGAATAACCAGAAAATAAAACTCGATTCTCAGAATCACGAATTGCGCGTTGAATCAGGCCAAACTTGGAACGTGTTAGCCATTTACAACCGAAAATTACAGCGATCATCAACACAGCAGTGCAAATATATAAAATGCGCTGTGTCTCAGGCGTGCGAAGATTAGCTCCTAAAATTGTGCGAAAATCGGTAAAGCCGTTATTTCCACCCATCAATAAATCGTTACGGAAAAATAGCAGAGATGCTCCGTAAGTCAGAGCCTGAGTTAATATGGAAAAATAAACGCCTTTGATGCGTGATCGGAACGCGAGATATCCAAAGATATAAGCGATCACACCAGGGACGATAAAAACCATCGCGATCGCAAACGGAAACGAATAGAATGGCTCCCAAAAAGATGGCAACTTGGTATGCCCTAGGAATACCATGAAATCAGGAAGATCATTTTTGTAGGCACCTAGCTTACCGATCATTAACATGAGATGCATTCCAAACATATAACCACCCAGGCTGAAAAATAAAGCCTGGCATAAGCATAACAATCCCGTATATCCCCACAATAAATCTACAGAAATCGCCATGATACCATAACATAGATATTTACCCCAAAGATTGAGTGTAAAATCGGATATCATGCCGAATGAATTTAACATCGGCATCACTACGACGAAGAAAATCGCAGCGATGATGAGAAACGGAAGCTGGATGCGGTTAGTGACGAGTGGAGTGGTCATCGTATATCAATCAAGACTGCGCGAACGTGTGGCAAAAATGCCTGCTGGTCGCCATTGCAGGAAAAGGATGATGGCTGCGAGAACGAGAATTTTCCCCGTCACAGGATTGCCAAGATATTGTTGTAAGGATTGATCCACGATTCCTATGCCCAGCGCGCTAATCACAGTACCAAGTATATTTCCAACACCGCCGACGACGACAGTCATGAATGAATCGACGATATAGTTTTGCCCTAGCGATGGCCCAACGTTGCCGATTTGTGATAAAAAGGCACCCGCTAATCCTGCTAAACCGCAGCCGAATGAAAAGGTCATCATATTGACTCGCTCGGTCCGCACGCCCATGCAGGCTGCCATGTTGCGATTTTGCATCACTGCACGAATCAACAAACCAAGCGATGTTTTATTTAATACGAGCCAAGTAACAACAATGATAAGCACAGCAAATCCGATTACGAATACGCGGTTCCAACCAAAGGTAATATCATTGATCGTCCAGTTTCCCGAAAGCCAATTGGGGCTTACCACCTGCACGTTGTTTGATCCAAAGATCAGTCGGAACAACTGTTGCATAACTAAAGAAATCCCCCAAGTCGCTAGCAATGATTCCAGTGGACGCTTATATAAAAAGCGAATCACGGATCTTTCTAATAACAAACCAATCAATGCCGCTGTAATGAAACTCATGGGCAATGCGACAACAAAATACCAGCCCATGCTACCTGGTGATAAATTCATGCCAGGCAAAGAAATCGATTGGCCAAACGGGGAAATCTGCAGACCCGATGAAAATAGATTTTGAATCACATATGTCGTATAGGCACCGATGGCGATGAACTCGCCGTGAGCCATATTGATAATTCCCATCAACCCGAACGTGATCGCGAGACCGATCGCCACAACGAGTAATACCGAGCCTAAAGATAAACCGCGAAAGCCTGTACCAATCGCATTGATTGTAGATATGTGGCTTTCTATCTTCGCAATCGCATTCTTAGCTGCTGCGATAAGCTCTGAATTTTTCGCTTCGGTAGCCTCTTTGAGGGTCGTTTGAAGACTATCTTTCGCAGCGAGCGATTTAAGCTCTCCGAGTTGATTGCACGCTGCCATTTTCTCAGCAGATTGAGCGGAGCGAAGCTGAATGATCGCAATCGTTTCGTCTAAAGCACGCAATGCTTTGGGATCTTTTTCCGTCGTTTTCAGCAGCTGTAAGGCAGGAAGTTTCTCCGCATTTTGTCCGATAGCAGAGTCCTGAATGGCGCGAATTCTTTTGATCAAATCAGGATCTGCTAGAGCTGCTAGATCCGTGACTTCTTTCATGGCTTTTCGTAGACCAGAACTTGTGTCCAAGAAATCCACTGCCTTTGGATTGATGCGGACTTCGCTGCCATCTGCTTTTAGCACTGGGGTGTTATCGAAAAGTTTCAGCGTGGCGAAAGTTCCACTAGCATCTGCTGATCCTGTTAGGATGACTGGAATTGAAACGTCATTAGCGTCTTTGCTGATAAAAATTTCACCTTTCTTCCATTTTTCAATCCACATCACTACCTCTGGCGATGGTTGAGACTTGAGAGAAAGAATGATTTCGCGTTGTTCAGATGTTTTATCTGTGGCTGCAGCAGCAGCGATGATTTCGCGAACAGGCTTGGTATTCGCTGGCTCTGTATTTTGTGCATGTGCCAAGGACACAGCTATCCAAAACAGCAGAATACTGTGCGATAGCTGGTTGATAAAACCTAATCTAGTAAAGCGATACATGTATTCAGGCTCTTAAAAAGAGCACCGTTCATGCCAGCCTTGGATGAAATTTCTAGATAGCGTGCTAAAAAAGCGCCAAAGGCGAGGTGGCTTTGGGATGATTCAATGCTTTTTAGCTTATGCGATCAGTCTAGAAGCTTAGCGATTCGTTGACCAGATTGACGAAATCTGCGCGGTCTTTCGCGAGACTATCAGATGTGATTTCGCGGGCGAGGGCGGAAAGGGTTTGCTTATCCAATACGCCAGCTTGTTCTCCGGCTAGCCATTGGGAATAGGAGCAAATGAGTGCGGCGAACCGTGCATCATCGGATGGTTCGTTGGCGGATTTTTGGACTAGGGAAAGAGTGGGAGCAGCCTTTCCATTGACTGACCATTGCAGGGAGCCGAGGTCAGTGTTTTGTTTGGCCAGATCGATCTCGATCGCCATGGTCGTGGAGCTATTGGCTAACAAGGTGCTCGTTTGGCGTTCCGTAAGTTCTCCGGATTTTGATTTAAATCCTAACAATTTATAATGAGAGACTGCTTGGGAGTCGGGATGAAATGTGAGACTGACTTCACAATCTGCTTTTGAATTTCCCCGCAGGGAAATTAGTAAAAGCTTGGCTGAGGGTCTCCACGGGCAGGAGATTATTTCGCTGGTGAGCGTAGCAGTGTGAGAGCTCGCGCCGCTGTCGCGATTGTCGGGATGCCAAGTTTCGATTCCGCTGCGGGCGATGGAGGCGATTCCGTTGAGGCGCAGCGGGAAATGATTTAGAATCTCCTCGCAGCGGATGGTCTCTGGCGAAGGAAGTTTCTTTTCTGTGCGGATGGATTTTAAGATTTCCGCGTAATTGGAATCTGCGATTTTTGCGGGTAAGTTCAGCTTTGGATGATCGAGAGAATTTCCCGCGCTGCGTGGCTGGGAACTGGAACTTTCTGTTTGAATGGCAGGAGCGATGGCAACTTCGCTGGATGATTGCCCGGGCAAGGATTCGTTTTTCGTGACGGTGATAGAGTCGTCAGGGATTCGCAGCAAAATGAAGGTGCTCAGTGTGAGAATTGCGGCCGCAGATGCTGGGATAAACCAGGTTTTTAGCGTTTCTGAAATTTTGGAGAAAAAAGGCGTCGTCTCTGGTTGATCGAGCTGCGAAGCGATTTTCAACACTTCTGCCCGCTGTGCAGGCAGAAGTGTCGCGGGGGGAACTTGGAGCTCTTTCGTTAAGAGCTGATTGAATTTTTGAAGCTCTTGAATTTCTAATTGGAGTTCTGGATTTTCAGCGACGACGTAGTCCATCGCGGTCATTTCATCCTCACCTAGCTGGCCTAGTGTGTAGGATGTTAGATGTGGATCGTCGTGACCTGTTTCCATGTTAGGGTGAATGGGAAATTTTTAACTAGCCGCGTAAGTCAGTGGGAATCATTTCACGGAGTCGTTTCAAGCCGGCATGAAGGAGAAAGCCGACGTTGCTGATACTGTGGCCAGTGATCTCGTGGATTTCTTGATAGCTAAGGCCTTGTTGAAATTTAAGAATGATGGCTTCACGCTGGTTAGGGGTGAGGCGATCCAGATAAGCGCTGAGGCGATGAGATTGTTCCTGTTGAGAAAGGTTTTCGTCAGGCTGCAGATCAGAAGATGGAATGCTCTGTGCCTGGGCATCTTCAAGTGGTTGAATACGTTTATTTTTGCGGAGAATGTCAAAAGCTCGGTTGCGACAAACGGTGAAAAGCCAAGATTTGAGGTTGTCGCAGACTTTTTCCTCATCCTGATGGCATAGCCGCAAAAAGCTATCTTGGACCACGTCACGGGCCAAATCCAAGTCGTTGAGGATGGTGAATGCATAGGCAATGAGCGGTGATTCGTAATCCAACAGTGCTTGTTCGATGAATTCCTCCTTGGTGCGTGCGGGAGTTGAGAATGAGGAAGTGATCGACTTCTCACTTTGAACGGAAGTTCCAAGTGAAACCTTAGATGAATTTTCAGAATCTTCCGGCATGCTAGCGGACGAAGTAACTGAGGTGCTCTAATTCCAGCGCGAGATCGACGTTATTGACGGTGACATCAGGATTTACATCTAGCACCACAGGGGAGAAATTGAGCACGCCCAAGATACCAGCGGCGACGAGTCGATTGACGACGCTCTGGGCGAACTCGACCGGGACGCAAAGGATGGCGAGTTTGACGTTTTTCTCTGCGATGAATTTTTCCAGATCATTGTCAGGAAAAACGGGGATTTGTACACCGCGTGCACGTGCTCCTTCTGGATTAGAATCAAACGCTGCGAGAACCTCGAAGCCTTCTTTTTCAAATCCATGATAGCGCAGTAAGGCGGAGCCGAGATTTCCCGCTCCTACCAAAATAACGGGTTGGAGATGTTCCCTGCGGAGGGTCTCCCGGATGGTGGAGGAAAGTAGTTCCACTGGGTAACCTAGCCCGCGTGTGCCGAATTGGCCGAAATAGGCGAGGTCTTTGCGAAGTTGCGCGGACTTGACTCCAGCGGCTCTGGCCAGAGTGGAAGAGCTGACGGTATCCACGCCATTTGCTTCCAGCTTCTGCAGGCAGCGATGATAAATCGATAGGCGATAGACTGCTTTGCTCGGAATATCGATTTTCTCAATTTTTTCAGGCTGGTCCACGGGCAGGAAGACTAGAGATTTTCTGGTTTTTGGAGAAGCTCCGAAACGCGGTTTAGCAGAATGCCAGCACCACCACCATCGACGACGCGGTGGTCAAAGGTGAGCAGTAGATCCGCTTCTGTAGCGGGGAGAAATGTCTCAACTTGCTTGCTCCAGACGGGCTTTTTCACTCCCGCACCGATGCCGAGGATGAGCGTTTCATTCGGCAGCGGAATCGGCGTGCCGATGGTGAGCCCGAATGTGCCGAAGTTCGTCACAGTGGCAATACCGCCTGCGCAATCTGCCTCCGTGAGGCGGCGGCGGCGGGCACGATCCACGAGGTCATCGTATTCGGAAACCAGCTCCTTCAGCGATTTTTGATCTACTTTCCTCACCACGGGAACCACTACGCCGTCTTCGACCTGGACTGCTACGCCCATGTCGAAAGCACGCGGATGCACGACTTTATCACCGATGAGATAGCCAGCCGTTGTCGGATTTTCTGCAAGGGCGATCGCAAAAGTACGCAGCAAATAGAGGGTGAGTCCGGGTTTGGGCGATTGGGCGCGGCGATGATCCAAAACGCGATCTAACAGAGTCGGTAATCCAACCGTCGCCAGTGGTCGCGTCCAACTGCGGCGCATGGCATCTGCCACGGCCAACCGCATGGGAGACGCGCTAGAGCTGGGCCATGTATCGAGGTAATCGAGAAAGCGCTCCAAGTCTTCTACCGTCACCCGACCGCCTGCGCCAGTCCCAGCGATGGCGGAAATGTCAGCCTCGCGGATGCCGAGATCATCCATTCTGGCGCGCATTCTGGGGGAAATATAATGGGCGCCTAGAACGCCAGTCGGCACGGGCAATCCTTTCACGCTCGGAACGACTGCTGGCGCTTCTTCGTAAGCATCATCATCGAGAGCGAAGTGTAAATTCGCCTCAGTTTGAGTAGGGCTGTTAGATGAATGCGATGTTGCACGCTTGGCTTCGATCGCTTCTAACGATTCCACTCCGGTACGGGCGATTTCATCATTCGTCACTTCTAGTAAACCTAACAGGGTTCCCACTGAGTAGGAAACACCTTCTTGAGCACGTATTTCAGAAACGATGCCGTCACATAAAGTGGTCACGCCCATCACGGCTTTATTCGTCTCCACCTCGATCATTTCTTGGTCCGTTTTTACCGCGTCGCCCACGGCTACGCCTAGGCGGATGATGGTCGCCTCGGCAATGGATTCACCAAGCTGCGGCATGAGAATGGGGACGGTTGGCATGATTTTGAAAGGTGGCGATTAGAAGGAGAGCAGCTTTCGGAGTGCTTCGCAAATCGACTCTGGTGTCGGGCGGTGTGCAGCCCAGAGTTTTGGGTGATAGGGGACTGGAGTATCGCGGGCATTGAGGCGCTGCGGCGGCGCGTCTAACAGATGGAATCCTTCCTCGGTTACTCGGGAAACGACTTCTGCCGTCACTCCTCCCCATGGGAAGGCCTCTCCCACGGCTAGCAAGCGTCCAGTCCGCGCCACAGAAGCGAGAATCGTATCGAGATCTAACGGTTTTACGGATCGCAAATCCACCACTTCGATTTCCCAGCCATCCTGGGCTAGTCGGTCTGCCGCACGAACGGCTTCATGAACCATCGCACTGTAGGCGACGACGGTGGCGTGCTTGCCGGGACGGGTGATTCTCGCTTGGCCGATGGGTAAATGATCGCCGTTGATCGACTTTGCCTTTAACCAGCGATAGAGAAATTTATGCTCACAGTAAATGACTGGATCATCCAAAGCGACTCCGTCTAACAGCATGTGATACGCGTCAGAAACAGTCGCAGGTGTTAGCACGACCAGGCCGGGATACTGCGCGTAAATTCCCTCCATGCTCTGGCTATGAAATGGCCCGGAGCCGGGGGTGCCGCCAGATGGGAGCCGCACCGTGATCGGGATCGGCATGCCAGTCCGGTAAAAGTGCGTGGCGGCTTGATTAACGATTTGGTTAAACGCCAACGAGGAGAAATCTGCGAATTGCATTTCCACAATCGGACGCATCCCTTCGATGGCGGCTCCCACTGCCATGCCGATCATCGCGTCTTCGGAAATCGGGGCATCAAATACTCTGTTAGGAAATTGCTCGGCTAGTCCTTTCGTCGCTTTAAATGCTCCGCCAAAAGTAGCGATGTCTTGGCCGTATAGAAATACGCGCTCGTCGTCGCGCAGGAGTTTTTCCTGAGCTTCGCGGATGGCATCGATGTAGGTTACGCTCACTGGGGAATGGTCTAGGAAATGGGCCTTAATAGAGGAAATTTTGTGGAGAGTGCTGTCCAATTTTCCTGGTAGGGATCAGGCAGGTTTTCTTGTTGCGCTTGGGCGACGGCGCGTTGGACCTCATCGGCGATTTCATCCTGCCAAGCCGTGATTTTCTCTGGCGTCGCGCAGCCAGTCTCTACTAGCTGGCGGATCGCGATTTCAATGCAATCGCGCCCATAGTGATCGCTGCGGGTGTTTTCCGGCACGTAGCTGCCGTCATCGTGTTCGCCGTGGCCAGATAGCCGCAGCAAATGGGCGACGACCATTTGTGGGCCGCCTCCACTGCGCGCCCGCCGCACCGCTTCACCGATGACCGAGGCACAAGCAAGAAGATCCGTGCCGTCTACGGAAAATCCGCCAATGCCGTAACCACGTGCTCTCTCTACCAAATCATTGCAGGCAAATTGGCGATGATTCGGCGTGGAATAGGCAAATTGATTATTCGCCACCACCACCACTAGCGGGAGCTTTTCCACGGCTGCCATATTGAGCCCTTCGTGAAATGCTCCTGTGGATGTCGCTCCATCGCCGATGCAGGTTGCGCCGACGCGTCCTACCAGCGTGCCTTGCAGGCGCTTCGCGAAAAGCCATTCCTGCCACGACTGGCACTTGTGCACCGAGATGTGAAATCATCGCTGGCATTCCCATTTCAGGTCGGCCACGGTGGATATTTCCATCGCGCCCGCGCATGGGACCTTCGACTGAGCCTAGGTAAGTCCGTGTGCAGTCGATCAGCGGCTCACCGAAAGCGGTGCGTCCTGCTTGGTCGCGGATCAGGGGGGCAAAGAAATCGGTGCCTTGAATCAAGGCCGTGCCGAGCGTGGCGCTGACCGCCTCCTGACCACGGCCTAAATACACGCCACCGACGATTTTCCCCGCTTTATAAAGGCTGGAAAGCTTGTTTTCCAAGATTCGCGCTCGCAGCATTGAAAGAAAAACGGATCGCAAAAGTCGCGATTTGTCATCACCCTGTCGGTGAACGGCTGAATATCCAAGTGAGGCACTGCGCGAGATTAAGACGGTGCCGGGTCAACCTGCAACCGCTTTCCGGTAAAGCTTTAAAGAAGTGAACTTTCCCGATTTCCTAACCCAAAAAGAACAGGCCGAACGAAGATCTCCGTCGGCCTGTTCTCACATTGATAGATGAAGTGCTTTACTTTTT
The DNA here is from genome assembly GCA_012032235.1 of Akkermansiaceae bacterium. Lineage (GTDB taxonomy): Bacteria > Verrucomicrobiota > Verrucomicrobiia > Verrucomicrobiales > Akkermansiaceae > Luteolibacter. The sequence goes on from JAAURL010000004.1 coordinate 28,545, forward strand.
CTTCTTTAATCCGAATGCGCGGACTTTAGCCGTGCCGATTGGCAAGCCTTCTGCAAATGCCGTGACGTTAAATGCGCCGTTGAGTGCTTCGGCCGCTCCTGCGGTGAGCTTCAGTGAAACGCCCGAAAGAGTTAGCGATTTCATCGATCCTTTTGGTTGGAGTGGTAAGGTAATACCCTCAGGCAACACGAGATCGAACAATGGTAGGCGTCCTACCGTGTTCTCGTTCGCTACGACTAGACCAGTCAGGACGGGGGTGGCCCCTGTGGTGTCGATGATGAAATTGCGCAACTCCACGGTAGTGGTGCTGCTATCACGCTGCCTGTGATCATAGCGACTGCTGTTGTCATCCACATGAATTGTTTTTTCATAGCTTTCATATAGTTTTGGTTATTGGTTTGCGATCGACTTAATTGCCGAACACACAACGGTTGATCCTTTTTTTGGGCGTGTAAGGTATTTACATTATAAACTTAATGTGTGGCCCAATCGTTTTAAATAACAGACTTATTTTAAAAGTCTTAGTTGTCCTGGCTCTCAGAAAAATTCGTCTTGAAAAGGCTTAGGCCATTGGATTTTACAACGTCCCGGCACGTTAAAGCACCTTTGCGAAAGAGTTCCGCGCCCCTGGCTAGTCCCTAACAGTAAGTTGATGAATTGCTTTACCACTTGAGGTTTTGGCTTTTCGGCTTTTGTCCAAAAATCGTCAAACCCACCTTTGAAAGTCAGATTTTCCAAATCATAAACTGCTGTCCCTAGAGCAATCACAGGCGCTCCATGGATCAGTCCAGAAATGCCGACGGAGCTATTGATATTCACCACGCCACGGGAATGTTCTAACAGAGTCGGTAAATGCACACGATCCACATAGAGAATGCGATTGCCGCCTAGGTGATCATCGAGCGATGCGATCAGGTCCGCGTAATCTTTGTAACCACGATCCATCGGATGAACTTTGAAAACCAGCTTCGTCTCCGGTGGTGCGTGTTGCGCAAATGACTCCACAACCTCAGTGATGAATTGCTCGATGGATTGGTAGTTTGAGCACTTCGTGATTTGAGTATCACTGTGGACTTGCAGAGGCACTGCGTAATAGTTTTCTGAAAGTTTGTCGGCGAAGAGTGGATCGTATTCACGATCCCGATTCCGCTCTATGGTGCGCCATAGGTGGATCAAGCCATGTTTGAAATGACGGACAAGCCCCATGTCTCGTTGGTCCACAAAGTTTGGAAATAAAGGTGCCGTGACGCGGCTAATGAAAAAGTTAGTGCAAAAGACGGTTAGTTTAACCAAGGTGCTCACTTGGCAAAGCGCCGGAGGGGTTTCGACAGCTGGTGCGTTCAATTTCCCGTGGGATAATTCTTCCCATTTACTCGCCAAGGTCGGCAGTGGAAGTGAGTTTCTACTGAAAACAGTAATGCAATTCGGCCGGATTAAACCGAGCTCAAAAACGTAGCAGCCTAGATCTAACTCTCCCGCCAGATTCCACGCTACTTGGTTGTATGGGCGATAGTGATTGTAGAGCAAAAAGGTGTCGTATCCTTCCGTGCGAACCAGCTCGCGTAACCAGCTCTCAAAATCAGCCAGCGTTTTGCGGAATAAATGCGTCCGAATTTTTCTGATTTTGTAAATGACATCAGGAGCGCAGAATAAAATCTTCCCGACTTCATGCCCAGTATCTTGTAGATCAAGGGCTAGCAGCGACATTCCACCTTCCCAGTCGCCTTGGACGATCAGAATTTTGCGCCTTGGCTTTGGCTCTTGGCTGCAAACTCCAGTCACTTCGCCCGATGAAAGTTGCGAAATTGAACTCAGTTCATCGGCATTTTCATGGAGTCGGAAAGCGCTCAGCGGGAGGGTCGAAGGCATAGATGATTCCGTCAAATGAGAGAGTTTGAATAATTTGGTTTCATCTGATGGTCACAGATCGTGGGAAATTTTAAAAATGCTTAAGATAAGTTAGCTTAGTTTTCGGGGGGGCTTCGTCAACCTTGAAAAGCCGCTAAAAGGAACGCGTATTCCTTTAGTTTTATTCATGGTTCATAAAAATGAAGAACTTCGGCTCATTTTTGATCCGCTGTGATCAAGTATTTTAGATCTCTTTTAAAATCGGACTGAAATCTGCTTGGATTTCCAGATGGCTTTACGTAATGCTCCGCGCCCCATGGCGAAACAAGCACTCGGAAAAGGACTTGGCGCACTCATTAAGAAGAGTGCGGCGATAGCGGCGGTCGATCATGTGATCGCTCCAGAAGATTTTAAGCGAGTCCGCGATGTCCCTCTCGATCAGGTAGTTCCTAGTCCTTTGCAACCGAGGACTCAATTTGTCGAATCGCCATTAGATGATCTTGTAGAATCGATCCGCCAGCACGGGATCATCCAGCCGCTCATTGTGCGTCCGGTTAATGGAAAGCTGGAGCTCATCGCTGGGGAGCGCCGCTGGCGTGCCTCGCGGAAACTTGGACTGCTCACGGTTCCGGTCATCGAGCGGGAAGCATCTGACCGCGATGTGCTTGAAATGGCGCTGATCGAGAACCTCCAACGGGAGGATTTAAATCCAATGGAAGAGGCCGCCGGATATGTCCGCCTGGCAGAAGAATTCTCCCTCAAGCAAGATGAAATCGCCGTCCGTGTGGGCAAATCCCGGGCTAGCGTTGCCAATGCGATGCGGTTGCTCGGCTTGCATTCGGATGTGCAAATGCTAGTTGCCAAGCCCGCCTCACTGTAGGTCATGCAAAAGCGATCTTAGCGATTAAAGACCAAGATTCCCAGCTCCTCGCGGCCGATCAAATCATCCGCCGTCAGCTCACGGTTCGCGCGGCGGAAAAGTTAGCGCAATCTTTCCTCAATGGAGATTCCTCGGAATCTGGTGAGCCGAAAAAAGCCGCAGCGATCCGGGAAGTGGACATCCAAGTCCGCGCCATCACCAACCGTCTCCGGGAGCATTTAGCCACCCATGTTTCGATCCAACATTCCGCGAAAAAAGGAAAAATCGAAATCGAGTATTACGGTGATGACGACCTGCAACGCTTGATCGAGCTCTTGGGCTTACCTGGAGGGGACTGATTGGCAAGAAGGAGCGATCCGGGGTGGACCTTTGTAGCGAGATAGGCAATACCCGCGTCGCGTCATGTCTGCTTTACTTTCTGCCAACGAAATCCGCCTCACTTATGGTTACCAAACACTGTTAGATGGCGTCACTCTTGCCGTTTCTGCAGGAGAAAAACCGGGATGGTCGGGCGTAATGGTTGCGGGAAAACTTCACTGCTCAAAATCCTAACAGGTCAGCAAATGGCCGATTCTGGAGAGATTTCCCTCCGCCGCGCATTGCGCGTCGGCTATTTGCCGCAAGAGTTCGAGCTAGATCCTGAGCTCAGTGTGCATGAAAATATCGCCTCGGGAGCAGCAGACATTGTGGATGCGATTCGCCGTTATGAAAATGGCGAAGGGAGCGAGGTGGAGCTGGCGGACTTGCTCCATCTCATCGATCACGCGGATGGCTGGAATCTCGATGCCCGCATCAAGGCGACTTCCACCGCGCTTGGAACACCACCATTAACAGCAACCGTAGGGCCACTTTCAGGAGGGGAAAAACGTCGCGTCGCGCTGTGTCGCGCGCTGGTCTGTCAGCCGGATTTACTTTTGTTAGATGAGCCAACCAACCACCTCGATGCTGAGTCGATCCGTTGGTTAGAAGATTATCTCAAAGGTTTTCCCGGCGCAGTGATCTTTGTAACGCATGATCGCTACTTTCTCGATGTCATTGCCACGCGGATTATCGAGATCGATCAAGGCCGCGCTTTTTCCCATCCAGGAAACTACACAGCGTTTCTCGAATCAAAAGCGATCCGCCAACAAATCGCGGAACAGACGGAGCGCCGTCGCCAGCGCTTCCTGCGGGAGGAGCTGGAATGGGTCCGTGCCGGCGTGAAAGCTCGCGGCACGAAACAGCGGACTCGCTTGGATAAATTTTATGAAATCGAAGGCATGGAAGCACCACCCGAAGAACGGGAAATGGACTTGCTGATTCCTCCTCCGCCAGACTTGGGAAATGTCGTTGTGGAGCTGGAAGGAGCGGGCGTGAATGTCGGTTCTACTGCTGCGCCGCGTTGGCTTTTCCGAAGCCTAACACTTAGCTTGCGGCCTGGCCAATGTACCGGGATCGTCGGGAGAAATGGCGTAGGGAAAACAACTTTGCTGAAGCTCTGCCTTGGCCAAATCGAGGCGACCGAAGGAACTGCGGTGACCGGGAAACGCGTGAAGGTGAACTACATCGATCAAACGCGGATGGCACTGGATGGAACGGGCTCCTTGTTAGATGAAATTTCCGATGGAAATGAAAAGTTGATGTTCGGCAATCAGCCACTGGGAGCGCGGAACTATCTGCGGAGATTTCTTTTCGATGATAAGCGGATCAACGAGCGCGTGGATCTCCTTTCTGGTGGGGAGCGTGCGCGTCTGATGTTAGCCAAGGTTTTGAAAAATGGAGGAAACTTGATTGTGTTAGACGAGCCGACGAACGATCTCGACTTGCCCTCGCTGCGGATGTTAGAAGAAGCGCTGGCGGCGTTCGATGGTTCCGTGATCGTGGTTTCTCATGATCGCTATTTCCTTGATCGGATCTGCGATCAGATCATCGCGTTTGAAGACGATGGCGTCACTGTGCAGACGGGAAATTATTCCTACTATTTAGAAAAACGCCAAGCCCGCGAAGCCGCGCAACGAATCCAGGCCCAAGCTGCCGCAAAAGACGCCGCCGCCCGTCAAAAAGCACAAAACACGGTTTTTCCTAGCAAACCACGCAAGCTCACGATGAAGGAGAAGATCGAGCTGGAAGGTATCGAAGAGGTAATCCTAAATGCAGAGCAAGAAGTCGAAACGCAAGAAGCGCAACTCAACGATGCAGATTTCCAAGCTACAAATTTTACCGAAATCCCTGCGTTGGTAGAAAAGCTAGAGACTGCGAAAGCAAAAGTGGCAGCGCTTTACAGCCGCTGGGAAGAGCTCGAAAGAATGAACGGCGACCAGTGATCGCCACTACTTGGAAAAATGCTCCCAACCACCGGCGAGAGATTGTGATTTCTCTTTTTCCACGAGTTCTCCAATTTCTGTCAGCGGGAGATCAGGAAATGGCCAAGCTGCCATGAGTTCTCTAGATTTGTTAGGAGCAATGGTGAACAA
>JAAURL010000130.1 GCA_012032235.1 Akkermansiaceae bacterium
TGAATCCGATCAGGGGAACCATGGGTTCCCACCATGCTGAAGCAGGGACTACCCGCGATTTCCATTCCACGAACTGTTGCGCCAGGGGGGAAGCACGGCCACCACCTTGGCTTTGTCATTCAGCAGTTGGATATCCTATCGGCCTTAGACGCCGCTGCGCCATCCTTGGGCTTTTCATGATACAGATAGTTCAGCGTTTTAGATGCCAGCTCGGGTCACTTCCAAAATGAATTGATACTTCTGAGATTTGCTTAGTGCGTGATTCGGTAGCACTGCCGTAGGCGTTCAAACTTACCCCACAGAGCGAGGCCCGTAGGCGTAAAGCCTTGGAAAACAAGCTGCCGCCCTCGGATTTACCCTCCAACCCGCCGCCGCATAACAGTTCAAGTTAGTCGGGAGGTTTACTTGAGCGGGGGTAAATCTAGAGGGGGAAGTTCCGAGAAATCTGAGGCTTGATTCTGAATCACCCTTTTTCGTCTCCTTCCCGGGTAAAGAGCAGGTCCATTTTATCCAGATAGTTTGATAGCGCGTCATCACGACGATGTGGGTTCGCCTTGAGGCGATTTTTCAAGCGCAGGTAGTCGTCAAAAACACCACTGGTCTCCCGGGCTGTAGAAATTTCATACCAATCCAGAAAATCACGGGCACGTTCTGCTTTGGCGATCATGGTTTTTCGGCGCTCTTCGATCTCTGATAGTTGATTTTCTAGATCCTTGGTTTTGTTTTTGATCAGCTGATTGAGCACGACTTGGTATTCTAAAAGGATCGGTCGATAGGATGGGAAACATCGATAGCTGAGCCGAACGAGTGCCTCTTGGGAGCGCTGTACGGTATTGGCACGCTCCTGCTCAGATAGAGCTGCCAACTCCGGCCAAGCGCTCATTGCCTTCTCCTGAATGATGCCTTCCTCCGTGCGAAAGCTCAGCCGCAGCGTTTCATCCAGCGAATGTTCTGTCTCGGCGACAGTCATGATGTCGGTGAGTAGATTCTGTCCGCCAATATTCGCCATTTGCAGCGCGCGCCACTTGGCCAAACTTGTTTCTGATAGATTTAGCTCTGGGAAATGTTTGCGAAGCAGTGCAGGCATTTCACCTTCGAACCCAGCGAGCTCCGTGAGGAAATTCCGAAAACCATCTTTCCCTTGTGGCTGCTGGAGTAACGCCATCACCAATGCTCCCGATGAGACGCGAAACGCCGCACGCATTGCCGCATCGATGTCTTCGTAAGCAGGATCATCCAGAGCGAAAAGATCATCGGTTTTGAAGAGCTCACCGCTTTTAAAGAGTGCTTGATAGAGCCCCCGGTCACTTTGATTTAATCTCCATGCAGTTGCCTCCAAGAGTCCATCCACCAACCACGGCGGCACTACGAAGATCTTGTCTTTTACATAAACTTTCTCGGTACGCAGGGTTCGTTCATAAACGAGAGCTGTGGTCGCGGTCCGCTTGAAAAGCTCTTTTTCGATACCACGCAGAGATCCACCCGGATCTGCAATTCGTAACCTGACTCGCGCGAGAGAATTTCCAACACATGAGTCCGGCGGCGCATGGGATCACCCAGTTTTCCCTCTAGGGTGATATGAATCGGGACAATCGCATCGCCTTCGTTGCGCACATTTTTTTCATCGGTGAGTCGGAGCAATTCATTTTGTGCTTCCTCAGCCAAAAGGAGGATGGAGCTGCGATCCTGCGCTTCACCACCAGTGACGTTAAATGTTCGCGTACTACTATTAATTTTCTCAGGGCTATCTGCTGCCAAAGAAGCGGGTGGCTCCACGATTTGCACAGGCCGTGGAGCATCCTCTGCAGTGAGGATCATCGTGGAAAAAGCTACAAAAACTAGCGAGCGAACGAGCATGATTATTTCAAGTTGCGAGGCGAAAAACCGGCAGGCATTCCCTGATCTCCCAGTGTCTGACGGGAATCGAAAGCAATCCGATCCCGCTCAAATCTGCAACGGGCGATTTTAGTAAACGCCAGCTCCAGCTCTTCTGGAAATGCCGCTGCGAGTTTTTTGTAGCTCGGGAGAACCAATAACAAAAATCCTTGCGGCACCTCCAGCCTGCCGAAGTGGCCACCGCGCTTAATCATCGGTAGCTCTTCCCAATATGGGCCACCGTGCAAGGATAACTTAGCCATATTTTCTCCGATTTTTTGTTCGATCTGAACATACATGGAAGAGGTGAATGGCGTACCCATAATCGTTCGCTGCATGATCAGCTCGGCATAGCCATCTTCAAAGCGAACCCAAATGGCATCGAGAGAAATGTTTTTACCAAATTTGCCGCCTTGCTTGGCTACCAAGTTCTCCCTCAGCCACAGATTCACTTCGGTTTCTGATAGGATGACGGTTGAATCACGTTTCGAGGCTTTTTCTAAAATCGCCCTGAGATCACGAGTTTTTACCGCCCCTGTGCTGGGACTATAGCCACCAACATCTGACAGATCTTGTGGTGATGCTGCATGATAAACCAGCATACCGACAAGAAGAACGGGTATAATCACCACGATGTAAAACAGCTTGGACAAGCATCCGCCACCAGATTGGGTTTTGTAGTGGGTGGCCATGAATCATTTTATTAGCATGGGAAAAGGGCGCTGCCTAGACAGCGAAGGAAAAAATTTATTCTCCAGATTTCGCAGCTGGGGCGGGAGCTGCAGCAGGAGCGGGGGTTGCGGCTGGAGGCGCGCTTGATGAATTGTCAGCCTTCGCTCCAGCTTGGTAAGAAGAGGAACGATAGTCCGTTTGGTAAAAACCTGCGCCTTTAAAAATAATTCCACCGCCTGTGCCGAGTAACCGCCTCACTTCACCGTCGCAATCCGGTTCTGGACAATCAGTGAGCTTTGAATCGTTCATGCTTTGGAAAATCTCAAAGCGCTTCTCACATTTTTTACATTCGTAATCGTAATTTGGCATCGTTTCTATGGCGGTTTTTAACACGTCTACCCAACGGTGCAACCCCGGAAAACGCAATCAAAACTTCATTGGGAATCGACCATTTCGGATCTAATACCTACTCGGAGGATTTCGCGTGCCGTGGAGAAATGGATCTGTTTTCATCTCCGGCATGCCAGCACGTGTTAAAACAGTCGCGTCTATTTCAGTAGGGAAATTCTTTGAGGCTCACGCCAAAGAGCTAGGGCTAAGCCTGCATGGTGAAAAGGTCGGCTTCGACCGCGTCATCAGCGAGCCAGCGATGAATCGCCCAGGTCTGGCGTTGGCAGGATTTTACTCCTATTTCGCTAAAAAGCGTGTCCAAGTGCTTGGCAACTCAGAGCTCTCGTATTTGAAAAAACTCCCAGACGAGATGCGTGTCGAGCGCTTCCGCCAAATGTGCGAGCGGGAAATTCCCTGCATCATCGTCGCCCGTGGTTCCGCACTCGATGATAGCCTCTGCGCCGTGGCGCTGGAGTGCAACATTCCGATTTTCGGAACTTCTCAAGTGACCATGAATTTCCTCAACGCTGCGACCATCCGGCTGGAACATGAGTTCGCCCCAAGCGTGACGATGCACGGCTGCATGGTCGACATGCGCGGTATCGGCGTGCTCATCGTCGGGAAAAGTGGTTCTGGAAAATCGGAAACCGCCATTGGTCTACTCGAACGCGGAGCCTCCCTAGTTGCCGACGATATGGTCCGCATCAAATACGTCGGTGGAGAACTCATGGCCACTGCTCCAGACCTTTCACGCGGCTACATGGAGATCCGCGGTATCGGCATCATCAACGTCGCCAACCTTTACGGTCTTGCCTCAATTCGCCCAGACAAAAGGCTCGACCTCGTCGTTACGCTAAAACCACAAGCCGATCTCAACGAAGTGGATCGTGTAGGTTTACAACCAAAAACCTACGAAATTCTAGGTCAGCAAGTGAACCACGTGGAAATCCCTGTTGGGCCTGGTCGGGACACTGCGCGAATGGTCACCATTGCTGCTCTGGACCAACAGCTCCGCCGCCTTGGATACAACATGGCTGATGAATTTAACCAGCGCCTGCTAGATCACATGTCTGGAGGGAAATAACGCAGCCTTCGTCGAATGGGAAATGGTAGCAGATTCTTCTCACTAGAGTCTGGTTGTTACCGAATCGTCACCTAGTAAGGATTGATCGGCTCATGAATTCGTCCATCTGCTCTCGTCATGGACAAAAGCACGGGATTGAAACTATTGCTCTTTGCGATCATCGGAATAGGTGTTTGCTCCATGCTCGTTTCCACGGATGGTGTGGCGGAGGAGGAAACAAAATCTGGATTACAGCCAATGACGCGGAGCCCGAGGCTGCGCCGGAGCTGGCATTGCTGATGGGGGATTTGCAACGGCTGACTCACAAGATGGCGCTCTCGGCCAATGAGGGAAATGGACAACTCGCCGCTTTCTATATGCATGAATCGCTGGAACAGTTGAAAGTGATCCAGAAAGATTCACCCGAGTATGAAGGCCAGCCCGTGGCAGTCTTGATTGATCGTATGGCTCTCCCTGCTTACGAGCCATTTCGCCAAGCTGCGATGGCTGAAACTCCCGATAAGGAGCGAATGCTCACCGCATTAGATGGCGTGATCCAGAGTTGCAACCAATGCCATATCGCCACTCAACATCCACTCATCAAAATCACTCGTGGAACCGAGGTGAATCCATTCAACCAATCCTTCAAACCGTGAAAGAAATCCTAACACCTCTGCTCCATCTCACGGCCACGGTCTCTGTCTTTGCAAATACTACTGAGTTTCCCGGATTGGTCCGTATCGAATCCTACGATAAAATACATGTCACTGGAGAAAACTCAGCCCAACCTGTGAACCGCAGCCTTGGCTTCATCGTCGAGAAAGACGGCTTCTTGCTCACCAATTATAAAAATCTAACAAACCCTAGCACGGGCAACCTGCTCGAAGACTTCCACGTCACCCTCACCGATGGCTCCAAACGCACCTTCACCGCCAGCGTCATCGGCGTGGAACCGACGATCAATCTCGGCATTTTAAAAATCGGCAAGGGAGAGGATTTCGCTGTCGCTAAAATAGGTCGTGCTAAGGAAGTCGCTGCTGGAAATCGCCTGTCCGCAGTAGCTGGCTTTGAAGATGGAAAGATCCAGATCACCCAAGGCGAGGTTGCCGGACTCAACACTCGCGAATGTTATCAGGAAAGCCTAACATCTACCATGTTTCGAGCGACTATCTCCGTCACCGAGAGCTCAGTGGGCGGCCCTGTCGTGCTATCAGATACAAACGAAGTGGTGGCGATTTATACAGGCTTCAAACCGACTGCGGATAAAGACCATCAAGAAGTGGGCGGCGAAACACATCTCCTGCCGATCAATCTGTGCTTTAACATCTACGATAGCATCAAACAAAAAGGCAGCCTAAAATCCCCATGGACAGGTTTTTCGGTGCGTCCTCTCAATGATTCTGAGTTGAAATTTTTCCCGACTGCGAAGAAGCACAACGGCGGGATCGCCATCGAACACGTCTGGCCAGACAGCCCCGCTGCGAAATTGGGCTTACGAGTGAATGACATCTTGGTGCAGTTTTCGTATAACAGGATTCTCGCAGTCGCCGATTTTCAAAAATGGCTCTACATGTATGGAGTAGGACATCCGGTGAAACTCATGATCCTACGCAATGGCCAGGAGTATCTGGTGGCCGACTACGTGATCGAAGAGCGCCCGCAATCGGCGAGGCCGAAGTGAACCGCGCAGATGCAGAGGAATTGTGGGGGGCACACGCTTCTAGCGTGTTGTGTTCGGCTTCCAGCGGAACACTCTTCCTGAGAGCTTGGAAAACAAATGGTTACACGATTTCATTACTTCATTTCGTGCAACTCAGTTTTTTTAGACCGCGAATGAACGCAAATAGACGCGAATTTTAATGAATCAGATCCTGAACATCGGTGTTCATCTGCGGCTCATTACCCCAGCGTGTGCTCCCCAGAAGATCACTGGTAGGCCACGCGCCAAAAGCGGCGAGGGATGGCTGGATTGATAGTGACGGTGTATTCGATGCGGTCGTAGTCGCCGACGGTGGTGATGGTCGAGGCGGCTTCCCAGTTGCTGACGGTAGTCCATGGCCCAGAGAGGTCATCGTCGAATTGGATGTCTGCTTGGGAGCCAATGCTCCTTTCGGACGATGGAAGACTAGGGTCAGCTGGTTGCCGTTGCGGGTGATCGTCAGTGGGAATCGGAGCCAGAGAGCGGGTTGCCGTTGGTGAGGAATTCCAAGTAATTGTTCAGGCCGTCGCCATCTGCATCCGCTGATACACCGGATGTGGCGGTATCCACAAGCTGGGCGATGTTGAACTTCGACACTTGCCATTTGCCAAAGGTATTTGTTCCTGAACCTAACAGTACTGCATCGGCGAGCTGTGGGATGTCGATGAATGGGTTGCGGTTGCCTTGGGCGTAAGTGGCGGAGCCGATGGTGACGCCGGAGTAGATCGCGTTGTTGCGAGCTTTTTCATAGTCGCTAGGTGGGAACTGGCGGTTCCAAGCGAGCAGGGTGTCGAGCCTGCCCATGTCTGTTCCGGCGAAGACTGGGTTGTTATTTAACACGAGATCCGTGGTGCGTGCGTCGGAGCCATCGTAGCGAACCATCATGTAGAGCGCGGCACGGGCGACGATGCCTTTGTCGCGGTCGAGCGGCTCCCAGGAGTTGCTATCTCTGAAGGATTCTGGCGCGAAAGGATCGCTTTGCAGATTGTCGCTTTCGTCGAAATAAAGAGCCGAGCGCAGGCTGTTGACGTTCACTTGGCATGGGAAAAGGTGATGGAGGTCGGAAAAATCCGGGCCATCATCGTTGATGCCGTCGTTGCGCGGCCAAACGTGCTCACGGTTCCAAGATAGCGAGTCTGGCTGGCCACTGCCGACGAAGGAAGTTTTGGGCAAGTTCGCATTGGAATAGATCAAGCGGATGTCACTGGCGGAGGCGGCATCAATCACTTGCATGACTTCATCCACGTTATTGTAATCAACGATCGTGTGGTCATCGATGATGCTGTGAAGAGCGTTCATCAATGGTGTGCCGGCTAGGCCAGAGGCTGGAGCGTAGTAAGTGGCGAGGTCGGTGCTCGGCGGGAGCTGCACGCCGGTGAGCGATAGATTGAGGAAAACCATGTGGTGATCCGTCTGGGAGGTCGCGTCGCTGATGCTGCCTGCAACGGTAGGCGGCCAGAAAACGGCACCGGAGTTCACGGCAAGACCGAAGGTGGAAGGCAATGCGTAATCGACACGCACTCCGCCACTGAAGGCTGCGGTGTCGTCTGGCTGTGGCCCCGAGCCACCACCAGGAAGGAAGACGCTATTGACTTGTGGGTTTGCTGGGATCGGTGCGCCGCCGACGGTAGCGATGCCGCCGATGAGCTGCTTGATGGCAGGATCGGTGCTATCGCCCTCGTTATTGTCCGCATTTTGGTCACCGCAGATCACGAAGCGGGTATTGGCCGGGAGGCCGCCAGAAGCCGTGGTCGGAGTTTCGCTGTCATCGTAAATGTAGCTAGAGGCAGATGGATTTACGTAGTCTGACCAGAAGCGGATTTCGTCGCTATTGCGGCGACCATTGTGATCCACTCCTGCGATCCATGGTTGGCCAGCAGCTGGGTCATCGAAGACAGGTGGAGTCGGGTGACTGGCGAGGATGTGCACCGGTGTGCCATTTACCAGCACCGGCACGTCGGCATGGTTTTTCGAGGACAAGCGGAAGACGTTTAGCTCGGCTGCTGAATACCAATCTCCTGTTCCAGCGATGTTTGGATTATCTGGCAAGAGCGCACCTGGCATGTCTTTCCAGAGGAATTTCTGGAAGGTGCGGACATTGGCGGTATCGATTGGAAATTTCGACAATACGACGAAGCTGAACTGCCCAGGACGGGTGCCGAAACCCAAAGCATCTTCTCCGTAACCAGCCGCGCCTGGCGTGGAAACGACGCTGCCGTTGTTGTCCAGATCGAAGCCAGAGTGCACGCCAGTATTCGACGGAGCGATGAAGGCATACGGATAGTAAACGGGATTTTCGCCATTTTGAGCGACCTCTAGGTAGTTCTCCTTGAAGCGCTTCACCGCGAGGCCAGCGGCATCATAGTCGAACTCATTGACGAGGATGACGTCTGGGTTATTGCGCTGAATGACTCGGGCGATGGCTTGTGCCTGAGCATTGGTCACGGAGGCGAGATCATCTGTTAGAGTGGCAGCGCCTTCGCGGAATAGCGAGGTGTTGTAAGTCGCCATCTTGAAGTCGTTAGATACGGCAACTCCAGCGTTGGTGATATTGATGGTCACCTGCTCCAGCGTCGAGTTTGTGCCGTCGAAGGCCTGAATGCGGAGTTCGTGCAGCGGTCGGTCGTCTAGGCTGATCGCATCTGGATTCGCGATCGTGATCGCCCCAGAATTCGGGTTCAGCGCGAAGGCTCCTTGCTCCAGACCTTTTTCGAGGAAACAAAGCTGGCCGCCTTCGTAGAGATTTTTCGAGGAAATCAAACCATTCGTGACGGAGTGAGCTTGGATATCGAAGAGGAAAAGCTCGCCAGGTGCCTCGCCAAATAGCGTGGAAACATCAATGATACCGGACGATTCCCAATTTCCGACATCGTTCGGGCTGCCATCGGTAGAGCCGAGCGGCAAGACCGTGGAGCGATCCGTCTGAGCGATGCGAGTGGCTTGTGCGACAATGTTTGACGGATTGTTGTCAGAGAGATCGCCAGTCACATCGAGACGCCAGATCGAAGTCTCAAAACCCGCCGCGCCGAAGCTGCCAGATTGGTTCGACTGATCTTCTTGCACATAGATGCTGCCGTTGTCTGCCCAATCCAAGTTGTCTGGGCAACGGAGCCCTTCCTCAGCAGTCATGAACTGGCCATTGCCTGCATCATCGCCGCTATAAATAATGCGGAGAAAACCCGTCGTAGGAACAGCGCCAGCAAAGTCGATATCGATCACGTAAGTGTCGCCCCAGT
>JAAURL010000131.1 GCA_012032235.1 Akkermansiaceae bacterium
TCCCACCGCTCATCGCCGGGCCTGCATCTGCTTGGCCCGCACTGCCGCTGATTTCAAAAACACCGCCGCTGGAGCTTCCACCGCCACCATCCACACTCCACCAGTCGATCGTGGATTGTGCATACGCCGCCGTGCTGAATAGGAGGTAGAGGAGAGTTTTCACGATCTTCGGTTTGTCAGTTGAGAAATGGGTCATTTATTCTGACGCGGAGAGCCTTGGGTTTTGAGCTTCTACCATTTTTTCTAGGCGCTGGAGCCGGGATTTGAGTTCCGCATTTTCATTTTTGATTTCCGCATTTTCACCTTTCAGTTCCTTCACCGCTTCGACTAGCACGGGGACGGTGGAGCTGTAGGCCACGCTCAGGTAGCCTTGGTCATCTTGGGTGACCAGCTCGGGGAGGACTTCCTTCACGTCTCGGGCGATGAAGCCGATCTGGCGCTGGTCGGCGAAGTTTTTATCCGGGAAAGCGGTGCGGTTCCAGTCGTAGCTCACCCCTTGCAGGCGTGAGACTTTTTCCAGCGCCCCGCTGATAGGCTGGATGTCTTGTTTAAAACGGCGGTCGGAACTGGTATTCACGGCTCCCGTGGTGCGGATCAAGCCGTTCACATCCAGGCGGAAGCTGGCATCTGGAACTGTGCCGATGCCCATGTGCCCGGTGGCGGTCACCGAAGCATTGAAGGTCACGGGAGCATTGAAGGTGTTGTTAGAAACTTCCACCCAGTCGTTGCCATTGAAGACGAGGGTGGCTTGGCTGCCGCTAGTGCCACTGGCGCGGGGGAGGGCGTAGCCCGCAGCGCCGCTGGCATTGTCGGTGTAGAGCTGGCCGCCGAGATCCGCTGCGACAAGCTTGGTGCCATCTGCCGAGGAGGCCACGGAGCGCCACTACCGATTGCTCTCGCGCGGCGTCCAGAGGTTCGGGAAAAGGCGGCTAGCACTCCAGCCTGCCGTGCTGGTGCCGCTGATCTCGATGGTGTCCCCGGTATTGGCGGTGTCAGGGAGGGTAAAGGCTTGTGCCGTGCTGCCGCTGGCGGTGTAGATGGTATTGGCCGTGGCGGCGATGCTGGCGGCGCTGGTGTTCACCGTCGTGGCCGTTGCCCCGTGAGCCAGCTTGTCCGCAGTGATGGAGCCCGCAGGAATGGCGGAGGCAGGCACGCTGTCCACCGCTTTTGCCCGCAGGGCGTAGGGCGTAGCAGTGAGTTCCTGGCGCGGCGTCAAGGTGGTGTAGGCACCGCTCCCGGCCGGGCGCACCGCGATTTCTAACCAGCGCTGCGCACCGCCAAAGGGAGCCTGACCAAAGTCCAGCTGCGTCTGGAATAATCCCGCACTCACCGAGACATTCGGGACCGTCACCGGTCCTGCCAATGCCGTGCCGCCACTGGCCGCCGCATAGAGGCGAAACTCCAGATCGTAATTTCCGGTGGCGGGAGCGCCGCTTTGTTTTAGCTGGCCCTGATAGGTAAAGGCATCACCGGGAGCTGCCCGAGCGGTCAAACTCAACACGGCAGCAAGAGCGAGAAATAGGATGGGGCGTTTCATGGTGGATGGTGGAGATCGGCTTAAAAATGAAGGGATAAAATATCGACAATCAATATGAGATCCTCCCTAAAGCATTCTGGGAAAGGGAGCAATCGTATTGTGTAAGTAGGTAGGATTCTGATCAATTCTGGACTTAGAAGGACCGCTCGGAGAGCGATCCCTGCCACGATGGGGAGAAAATGGCAGGGACGGATCTCCGAGCCGTCCGGGGTTTCAGAAAGACCGCTCGGAGAGCGGTCCCTGCCTGGCGATTCAGGCTTTGACGTGACGCCGCAGTTGGGCAGGATCAAGAGCAGAAATGAGTCCCACCACACGATTGTTAGGATTGGCATGGGCCTGGCTGCTGTTGGCGGTCATTCCCGTGGCGGTGCCGTGGCTGGGAGCGGCATGGTTGTGGCTGGGAGCGATCTTTGCAGTGCTTGTGATCACTGATGGAGTCATTTCCCGATTTCAGAAATCGGTAGAAATTTCCCGGCGCTTACCTGGTCGTTTTGCCTTGGGAGAGGCGGGAGAAGTCCGGCTGATTTTGCGCAATGATACAAAGCTAGCCGCGAAGTTAGAAATTTTTGACGGCATTCCTCCAGGTGCAGTTGCTCCGACTTTACCATGGGCGGGAGAAGTCCCGCCACATCGGGAAATCAAAGTGTTTCATCCCGTCACACTGCTCTCACGGGGAGAGGTGATTTTCAGCAAGGTCCACGTGAGAAGATTTTCTCCGCTAGGACTGTGGACGCGGAAAACACTGCATCTAACTGATGAAGTGGTGAAAGTTTATCCAAACTACGAGCCGGTGATTCGATTCGCGCTTTTGGCGATGCAACATCGCGAAAGCCCGATGGGAATTGTCCGGCGGCCACGTGCTGGATCGAGCCGGGATTTCCACCAACTCCGCGACTATCGGGACGGAGATCCATTGGCTCAAATCGACTGGAAGGCGACATCGCGCCGACAGATGCTCATCAGTCGGGATTTCCAAGAGCAGCGGAATCAATCGATCGTTTTCTTACTCGATACGGGCCGCCGGATGCGGGCGATGGATGGAGATTTACCGCAGTTCGATCATATTTTAAATGCGATTTTGTTAGTCTCCCATGTGGCGTTGAAACAGGGAGATCAGATCGCGGTAAAATCCTTCGGCGGCTCGGACCGTTGGCTGCCACCGGTCAAGGGATCGCATGCGATGCCGATTTTGCTGAATCATCTCTATGACTATCAGACGACCACGGCTCCCAGTGATTTCAGCGGAGCGGTGGAACAGTTAATGGCTCGTCAGCGCAGGAGATCGCTGGTGATTTTACTCACGAATCTGCGTGGAGAAGATGGCAAGGAGCTGATTCCTGCCTTGCAGGTTTTAAAAACCCGTCACCTCGTTTTGTTAGCCAGCATGCGGGAGAGAACCGTGGAAGATGCGATTGTGAAGCCGGTGGATTCATTTTCCTCCGCGTTGAAATATCTAGCCGCAGATCGCTACATCCAAGAACGCCGGGAAATCCTCGCCAGCCTAGGCGGCCTGGGAGTCTTGACTTTGGACTCCACCGCGCAGGAATTAGCGATCACGCTGGCAAATTGTTATTTCGACATCAAGGCGGCAGGGAGAATTTGATGCGGAAATCCTCGGCGTAACGGGTTCGAAAATCGCATTTCATTCCAGCATGAGCGAAATTGTCGAAATTCTTGCATTGGGAGCTAGCCTAAACGCGTGGGAGCATTATAGCTTTCCGCCGTATGAATGGAACTGCGGAATTGATCATCGATGGCAAATCACTGGAACTGCCAACTATAGTAGGAACTGAAGGAGAAGTCGGCATCGACATCGGGAAACTTCGTAGCACGACGGGAGCGATCACGATTGATCCGGCCTACGGGAATACGGGATCTTGCAAGAGCGCGATCACTTTTATCGACGGAGAAAAAGGGATTCTCCAGTATCGTGGCTACAATATTGCGGAGCTTGCGCAGAAAAGCACCTTTATCGAAACCGCCTATCTCTTGATCTATGGAGAGCTCCCGACTGCGTCTGAACTTTCCGAGTTTTCCGAATTGCTAACGGAAAATCAAATGCTGCATCAAGACATGCTTCAGCATTTCGATGCTTTTCCTCCCAAGGCGCACCCGATGTCGATCCTCTCTGCGATGATCCACGCGTCCTCCGCCTATCCATCGCAGAAAACCTATCGGAAATCTCTCAAAGAAGCTTTCCCGATTCACGCCGCCCGATTGATCTCCCAGACACGCACCATCGCGACGAGTTCCTACCGCAAAGCCGCAGGATTGCCACCGAGCTATCCACGAAGAAATCTCAAATTTACCGAGAATTTCCTGCACATGATGTTTTCCCTGCCCGGTGAAGATTATGAGTTAAATGCCGATGTCGTGAGGGCGCTAGACCTCATTTTCCTGCTCCACGCAGATCATGAGCAAAACTGCTCCACGTCCACAGTCCGTATGGTTGCGTCCAGTCAGGCCAACGTTTTCGCCTCCGCATCCGCCGGAGTTTGTGCGTTGTGGGGACCGCTGCACGGCGGTGCGAACCAAGCTGTCTTGGAAATGTTAGAGGAGATTAACAAGGATGGCGACGACGGCACCAAATTCCTCGATCAAGTGAAAAACAAAGTCGGCAATCGCCGCCTGATGGGCTTCGGTCACCGCGTTTATAAAAGCTTCGACCCACGTGCGGTGATCATTAAAGAGCAGTGCGATAAGGTCTTGGCGCAACTTCATAAGTCAGACCCGCTACTGGACATCGCTAAAAAGCTCGAAGAAATCGCTCTGCACGACGACTATTTCATTTCCCGTAAACTCTATCCGAACGTCGATTTCTACAGTGGGATCATTATGCGTGCCATCGGCATTCCCACGAATATGTTCACGGTGCTCTTTGCCATTGGCCGGATGCCGGGCTGGGTGGCAAACTACAAGGAAGTCATGGACGATACCGAAAGCCGTATTTCCCGCCCACGCCAAATCTACACGGGCTCTACGCTCCGTAGCTACAAGTCGATGGCAGAGCGGGTGTAGCAAGGAAAATGTGGCGGCGATCATTGGTCGCCGTTAGCTCATGGCAAATGTGCCGGAATAACTCGGCGCCCCAGACGACGGTAGATTTTAAAATCTGAATCGGTCGTCAGAAGGAGAGGATTGGGAGAAATTTCGGTAAGCCGCACCAAACTAGCATCCGCGATGCTCATCGGGATATCCGCGTATTTATCCAGTAGGTCGAGCACTGGAATGAAGCCCTCATCATGGATGGACGAAATCGTCAAAGCGCCCCGGCGACAAGCGAGCCGGAGTGTGGCGCAACCCTCGGGAGCGAGAAGATGGTCTGCCTCGGAAAGTGCAGATTCGCTAGTGATCCACGGTGGTGGATGGCGGCGCGCTTGCTGTATCGCCCATGGATGGTTCTGGTCGTTCTTCCGCCACAGGGCGACTAGGAAAGATGCATCAACGATGACCTGATTTGCCATAACCTGTTGTTTTTAAGTAGTTTTTCTTGCGATTACTCATATCAACAGGACCGGTCTCAATCGTTCCAACCAAATCAGCGATTAAATCAAAGCCAATGTTGTTTTCTGAAATCCGTCGTCCTCCCGCGATCAATCTTCGGCGGACGATTTCTGATTTCGTAAGATGATTCTCTTTTGCTTCTGTTTCCAGCTCTCTGGCCAAGTCATCGGGAATTCGAAGAACGAGTGTTTGCATCCTGAAAATTGTATTACACGAAACTGAGAGTTGCAATACGAAAGTCAGAATGGCTTTTCATCACCCATTCTTCCTAGGCCGGAATCCCAGCGCAAATCTCAGGATTACTAGGGGAATGGCGCATAAAACGACGGCTGCGACAGCTGTTTTTAGTCCCGGATACACGCGCGCGGCTCTTCGGTCGAGAGCGGCGAGAGATTCTGCGACGACTTGCTCCTTGGGAACATACATAAACTCCTTTGCAGGCATTCCTTGAGAGTTTTCGTCGCGACGTGCGACTTCGCCGAATTCAGTTTTCACCGGACCTGGGCAAACGGCTAGAACCGGGATTTGGTGTTCTTTTAGCTCGATGCGTAGTGCCTCGGAAAAGCTGGTGACGTAGGCTTTAGTCGCTGCATAAACGGCGAAATCTGGTATCGGCAGAACGCTGGCCAGAGAACTCACATTGATGATTGCTGCGCCGCCACGCCGGATCATGTGAGGCAACAGTGAGTGGGTGAGATGCGTCAGAGCTTCGATATTGACGTGCAGCATGGCTTCTAATTTTCCCCAATCTGCCGTGGCGAATTCCCCGTAATCGCCGAGGCCGGCATTATTCACCAAAAGGTCAGGAAGAAATCCGTTGGTCGAGAGAGTTTCTAGAATCTGCCCGCGCTCGGTAGCTTTACTCAGATCGACTGCGTAGACGGCTACGTGCTACATGGGGGAACTCCTCGCGAATGCGATCTGCTAGTTTCTGTAAGTGAGTCTCACGTCGTGCGATTAAAACTAGCTTGCTGACTCGTGGCGCGATTTGTAGCGCGAATTCTTCTCCCAAACCGGACGACGCACCTGTTACCAATGCACATGAAAAAATAGAAATTTCAGACATGGCAATTTTCTACATTAGGAAAACAAGCGATGCCATCGTATATTTCATATTGATTATCAGAGTGATAGGATTATTTAGCTAAAATGAATTCGCAAAGGTAGATCATAAGGATTTGCTCGACTTCTCAAAATTTTTCGAGAATGTGTGTCTGTGCTTATGAATAAAAAACTCAATTTACCAATTCTGGGACTCTTGCTATTCGCTGGAACTGCCATTGGACAAGATAAAGTGGCGAACCCCCAGAGGATCGATCCTTTTTTGATCGATCAGGCTCCCTACCGATTTAATGGATTGGTTTTAAATTTTGAAGCATCTGATGAAGAAGGCACCACAACGACTCCAGCAGCACCTGTTCTTACGAGCAGAGGCAGCGGTTTTTGCGTCTGGAATAGAAAGACATTCTTCACTGCTGCTCACGTTGTTTATGATGCGCCTGAAACATCTGGAGGCATTGCCCCAACTGAAAGAGGCATTTGGTTGCCACCTCCCACATGGGCGCCAGCAGTGAATGCCGCTAATCTGACTGGAGCGAGGCAAATTAAAAGCCGCGGCTACTTCCGCTGGAGAGCTTTCGGTGACTTTGCATCAGAGATTGCAATCAACTCTCCAGAGGCTTTCGGCCAAGATGCCGTTCTTTGCTATGCATTGACGCCTCTAATTGATGGCGCCCCCGCCAAGATCAATTTAAATGGCTTCAATGACCTGCAAACTAAGAAGAAATCTCTGATCACTGGTTATCCAGCAGAAAATTTTTACAGAGAAAAACCCATTGATGGGTTTTTCTTACATGAAACGGGCCCACGGTGACTCCATATTTTAAGAGTAAAGGGAATTCGCTAGTTACGACTCTGGTGACTACCGGTCGTGGCAATAGCGGTGGCCCGATATGGACTCGAAAAAACTCAAAATCTCCATGGATTGCTTCAGGCATTCTGGTCGGCGGTCTGCCTGGTGAAACAGTGGTGAATGCATTTTCTAAAAATACTCAATCGTTTCTCACTGCGGTAAAACCTGTTTTGAGTAAAAAAGTGAAGGAGCCAGTGTTCGTCAGAGGAATTACTTCGAGTTCCGTTTTCTTCCCAACTCGTCCCAATAAAACTCTCCCTGATGGAGATGGCAAACAGATGATTTTCAACATCCCTGTCAGAGGATTTGAGGATTATGACACCACCGCAACAGTTCGATTGTCGCTCACGATCAAAACCAAACACCGTGGAGATTTGATTGGTCGTCTTGTCGCTCCTAGCGGTGCTACCACGACTTTGTTCTTCAACTTGTTCACGCAGAATGGTGCAGATGGTGATGATGTCATTTTTCGCGACTTCGACTTAAAAGCACTACTCGGTGAATCCGCAGGTTTTGAAGGAGTCCCACCAAATGGCACTTGGAGATTAATCGTTGAAGACAGTCTGAAAGGTGATAAAGCCAAGGTCAAAAACATCACCTTGGAAGTCGGGGTAATTGAAAATGCTGAGCCGCCGTCGGTAATCACTCCTCCCACGACAACGACTACGAATTAATCCATGAGGATTTCCGGCAGATGGATTGTTGCTGGTCTGATATTAGTAGTGGTCCTCACAGCGCTCTGGTTTTCTCATAAAAAATCGACCGGGGAAAATTCCGCTTCTCCCTCCTCCACTTCTATTTCTCGCACTCGTCCTAAGCAGAGAGAAAAAACTGAGCAAGGCTCCAAAAACGCTAGGGAAAATGCAAATGCCCGGCAGCGTGTTTTAAAAGACTGGGAAGATTTGCTCGCTTGGATCAATTCAGATCCGAAGCCGAGTGCGGAAGAAATTCATGCACGGCTGCTTAAACTGCGGATGGATCTGGTGCAGCTCGATCCCAAAGAGGCTGCCGATCTGATTCGCGAATTATTAGCAAGAGGCGATACCGCAGATACTGGAATGGCGTTTGAAGTCGGTGCCGGAAATATGCTCAATGGCTGGCCGACGCTCAGAGTTTTTCTCCTAGATGTTCTTTCATCGACAGATCCTAAAATGGCCAGCGGCATTGCGAATGACCTACTCGATCAAACTCAATCTCCAGATGAATTCGCTACCGCCCTCAAATCCGTTACGAACCAGCACCCAGATGCCCGAGCCACAGATTCAGAGTTGGAAAATCGCCTGAGTCAGCTGTTAGTTAAAAAGGAATGGCTCAAAGGTTCTCGTGGTTACGCAGAAGCCTTTGATCTAGCACGCAATATCGGCACGATTCAGGCCGCCAAACAACTTGTGAATTGGGACGGGCATCCCGGCTTGCTAGATATGGCGCTCCATGAATTCGCGGCGGAACATCCTGCGGAAGTTCTAGCTGCTTTAGAAAGTGATCACTCGATTGCGGGGCAGGCCCGTGCGTCCTTGATGGCGCGGGCAAATCCCGAAGCTCCCGATCAAATAAAGACCGTGGACCAATACCTCCGCGATCCACAACGCTCCGCCGAAGAAACCTCTCAATTTCTGAGTCTCTTTCCACTGCGCAGTGCGACCACAGGTTACCGTCTCTATGGCGAAACTCCCGCCCCCTACGATTTTGAACAAATCAAAGCAGGAGACCGCGCCGCCCTGGAACAGGTCAATCAATGGGCTACGGATCCAGAATTAGAGAAATACCGCGCTGAAATTTTAGATCTCCAAAACGCCTGACGAAATGGATCGCAGAGGCGGCGGAGTAGGAGTCTCAATCTCTAAAAGAATTGATGGCAACCACGCCGCCATAATCTTGCCCATGGCTGAAGTCCTCAGAATAGAGAGTCTGGCAGCCGAGTTCTTGGGCTGGCGGCGAATGATGGCT
>JAAURL010000132.1 GCA_012032235.1 Akkermansiaceae bacterium
GTTCGGCGGAGTTGCTCGAATTTTTGCAAAATTCTCCGCTCGATTTGCTGCACACTCACGGTTTGTGGGCAGACACTTCGCGGGCGGTGACGCAGGTCGGGCGGCGGCGAAAAATCCCCTGGCTGGTCAGCCCGCACGGAATGCTGGATCCATGGGCGCTGGCGAATTCTGGATGGAAAAAACGCATCGCTCGGCTGTTGTTTGAAGACGCGCATTTGAAAAACGCCGCCTGCCTGCACGCGCTTTGCCAGTCGGAAATGGAATCCATCCGCGCCTTTGGGCTGCGCGGGCCGATTTGCACGATTCCGAACGGAGTTTCTTTGCCTGACTTTGAAAAAAAATCTGATGACTCGGGAAAAAAAAGTCTGCTTTTTCTCGGTCGCCTTCATCCGAAAAAAGGTTTGGTCAATGCGCTGGAAGCCTGGGCTAAATTGCCAAAAACCACTCGCAATGCGTGGCAATTTCTCGTCGCTGGCTGGGATCAAGGCGGCCATGGCGACGAGCTGAAACAACTTTCCCGCGAGCGTGGCATTTCCGATTCGGTCGAGTTTCTGGGCTCCGTTTTTGGTCAGGCAAAAGCGGATCTGCTTTCCCGCGCCGATGCATTCATTTTACCGAGTTTCAGCGAAGGCTTACCGATTGCTATTTTGGAAGCATGGGCGTATCGCCTGCCGGTGGTGATGACGGATTTTTGCAATTTACCGGAAGGGTTTCAGGCTGGCGCGGCGATGCGGATTGATTTTTCTGAAAAGCAGATCAGCCAACCCGACGCGGTGGCGGCGACTTTTCGGGAGTTTTCGCGATTTCCGAAAACGAGCGGCATGAGCTGGGCCAGCGCGGTCGCGCCTTGGTGGAAGAACGCTTTACTTGGCCACGGGTGGCGGCCCAAATGGAAGCTGCCTATGGTTGGATCTTGGGCGGCGGGGAAAAACCCAACTGTATGATTCAATAAATCAATGCCTCTTCCCTATTATTTATCCTGCGCTGCGATACTGCTCTTCGGGATCCAAGCTTTCCTAGCTCGGGAAAAGGCTTGGGGCATTCCAGCCTGCGCAGTCCTGGCTACCACCATCGCATGGTATATCATGGATGCGATCTACAACGACTACTCCGTTTACATTGTAGGAATCGGACTGAAGGCTCTGAACATGGCTTGGTGGCAAGTGTTCATCTTTGTCTGCGCTTATGGGATTATAACTCCTTTCATCCATTCTTCCATCAATCGCAAGCTACTGGGCAATAAAAGCTTTGTGATAGGCTGCTATAAACATCGCTATTTGGATTCGCCACAAGTTCAGCACAATATCGACCAAACCGCAAAAGCACTACTTTTTGCCTGGGGAACATTGATGTTGATCGCCCTTTATCAAGTCGGGGGGCAGGCGCTGAATCTATTCGCACCTTATCTCTCTGGCGTAAAAGCAGACCCGTGGTCACGCAACAGGCTGGGTGCGGGATTCGATGCATTGATTTCCTTTGCCAGCTACATTCAGCTCATCATGACTGCTGGCTTTGGGGTCATTTTCGCCGTCGCAAAGAATCCGCGCACGCGGACGATGGCTGGCATCGTTTGTTTGCTGGCTTTCCCGCCTTATTTGTTTGATCGGACCCGCAACACGATGCTTTCCACGATGGTTCCAGGATTGCTGGCGTGGGTATTTTTCCGCTTGAGAGGCCCGCTTTACCTAAAACTGGGCGTGCTGGCGTCAGCGTTTTTGTCCGTCAACTTTTGGCTGACCACCGTGATGATCAGCCGGAATGAGGGGAAATCGGTTGCCACGGTTTTGTCTGAAAATAAGAAAAGGGAGAAAAAAGAAGGCTCCACCCACGAAGGGCTGAACATGTTTGAAGAACTGGGCTGGATCAATTTATTCATCGAGTCCGGCTATTACAAACCGAACATGGGATCTCGTTATTTTGCGGAAATTGTGAACCCGATTCCGCGGGCACTTTGGAAAAACAAGCCGCTGATCGGAATCGATTATGCAATTGCACGCGGCCAAGGAGACACAGGCGACGATGGGTTGGTCACGGCGACGATTTCCACCGGAATGATCGGCCAAGGTGTCGTAAATTTTGGGGGATTTTTCGGTCCAATCGCAGCAGCCACTCTGATGGCGCTGTGGACAGCCATTTTAGCGAGGCAAGATTTGTTGTCACGGCATGAACTTGGTAGGCTTTTGCTATATGTATCTGGGTTAATCCTTACATTTAACATCGGTCGAGATATTACATTGTTAGTATTATATCCGTTTTTCTTTGGATTAGGAATGTTATGGGTATGGAAAACGCTGCGCGGAGGCTCATTGCAGGAAGGCGCATTTATCAGAAGGGCTACCAAAGAACTGAGGAAGTAATTCATCGATGATTCGGGATTTATCCAAATATTCCTCTGCAGGATTTGACCGCGGTGCATCCCGCATGAAAGAAGCACTTTGGTGGCTCACGCGGGCAACGATTTTTCTTTCGCCGCTACCATTTCCCTCTGCTTTGAAAACTGCACTGCTCCGTCTTTTCGGGGCAAAAATCGGTGATGGTGTCGTGATTCGCCCCGGTGTTTCCATTACGTTTCCTTGGCGATTTCACTGCGGAGATCACGTTTGGCTGGGCGAGGATGTTCTGATTTTAAGCCTCGCGGAGGTAACGATTGGTTCACACAGTTGTATTTCCCAACGCGCCTTTCTCTGCACAGGTTCGCATGATTATCGAAAGGAAACTTTCGACCTCATCACGAAACCCATTGTGTTAGAAAAATCTGTCTGGATCAGCGCAAATGCTTTCGTCGGTCCCGGCGTGACGGTTGGAGAAGGCACGGTCGTCGCGGCGCTTTCCTCGGTGGTGAAAGATCTGCCCAGCCATGTCCTCGCTGCTGGCAACCCTGCTGAAAAGAAACGCGATCTCTGAATGCATCTCGTTTTCCTCAACCAATACTTCCCGCCGGATGAGGCTCCGACGGGAGTCATGCTAGAAGGCGTCGCCGCGCAAGCGGTAAAAAACGGGCATCGAGTCACCATCATTTGCTCTGAAGGTGGATATGCAGTAAGCGAACAATCTAACACAACGATTACTCCTGAAAGTGCTGACTATCAGATGATCCGAATCAGGACATCGAAACTAGGGAGGCGGACATTTCTGGGGAAAGTCATCGATTATCTCGCCTTTTACGTCGGCGTCGCGATCCAGCTCGCTGTATTAGAAAATCGACCGGATCGGATCATTGCCCTGACCACCCCACCCTATTTATCCGTTCTAGCCCGCTTTTTTTCAAAATTCTACGGCGGCACTCATGCCCATTGGGTGATGGATCTCTATCCAGATGTGATGGATGCGCATGGCATGTTGAAGCCAGGAAGCCTTTCACAGACTATTTTAAAATCTCTGACTCGTTGGGGATTTGGAGGAGCGCGAAATGCTGGTGTTCTGACACTTGGCCCAGACATGGATCAGCGGACGGCTGCTTACCTAAATCCCTCATGCCGACATCATTGGGTGCCTTTATGGTCGACGACGGAGAACTCCGCAACAGAAGCTGAGATCTCAGCTTGGCGAAAAAGTAAGGGTTGGAAATCTGAAAAACGCTTGGTGATGTATTCTGGAAATATGGGTCTGGGTCATCGGTTCGGTGAATTTCTCGATGCTATCGAATCTCTTTCTAGCGACCCAACGAACCAATACCATTTCGTTTTTTGCGGTGATGGAAAACGCAGGAAAGAAATCGAAGAGTTTCTTTTAAGAAATCCGCAAGCGCCTATTGAACTCACTGACTATGTTCCCCGCAGTGAACTTCACATCCACCTATCCTGTGCCGACGTTCATCTGGCCTCGATGGAACCTAGATGGGACGGAACGATGGTGCCCTCCAAAATCCAAGGCATTTTCGCCATGGGACGCCCGGTGATTTTTGTGGGCTCTCGCGAAAGCTCTATCGGTCAGTGGATCACAGAAAGCGGTGGTGGCTGGGTAATCGCTCCTGATGAAACTCCTGATTTAATAGAAATTTTGAAGGATTCTAACTGGCACGTTGAATGCCTAGAACGCGGCGAACGTGCCAAGAAATATGCAGAGCAGCACTTTTCAGAGTCTAGGAATGCCTCAGGAATTACTTCTTTCTTCACTGTTGTTTCGCCCAGCGATCCAGCCTATGCCGAGAAGTGAATAATTACGAAAAAGGATCGAAACTTTCATTTTCTTCTGGGTTTAAAAAACATCTTCTTTACGCCATCGCGCCTCCTAAAAGTTAGCTTATTTCTCCACAACACGTCGGTCTCGCTCTCATGTTCCTCTACGTAATCGCAGCATTTGTTGCCTCACTAATCCTCGTTCGGGCGATGATTACGTTGGGTCCAATGCTGGGCTTCATCGATTTACCAGACGAAAGAAGAATCCACACCAGACCCATCCCACGCGCAGGTGGTTTTGGCATTTGGCTCGCTTTTGCAGCAGTCATCCTGACAGGCATTTATCACACTGGCGTTTTCAGCGGTGGTCTTTTAGACGCAAAATGGCTTCAGGGATTTCTGTGCGCCTCGGCATTCCTAATTGTGATCGGATTGATCGATGATCGATTCGGAATGCCAGCGACGGTCAAATTAGGAGGTCAGATCATCGCTGCTGCCAGTCTGTTTTTTTTCCGAGGCGTAAATACTGGGACGCTTCTCGGACATGAAATCCCCATGCTCCTTGACTTGGCCATCTGGGTTGTGTGGACGGTGGCAATCATCAATGCATTTAATCTAATCGATGGAATGGATGGGCTTTGCGCCGGACTGGGTCTCATTGCAACGGTGTTTTTATCAGTCATTTGCTTCACTTCGGGAAAGGTGGGCGACGGTTGGGTGATGTTAATCATGGCCGCGACCTTAGCGGGTTTTCTGCGCTACAATTTCCACCCTGCGAAAATTTTTCTTGGCGACACAGGCTCGATGTTCATCGGCCTATTCGTTGCCTCATCCGCTAGTGTTTCTGTGGGTGAAAGAACAGGGTCCGCAGTGATTTTAATCCCACTATTGGTTGCTGGCATTCCACTTTTCGATGTGATCCTCGCCGTTTGGAGGAGAACTGCACGGCGCTTTTTAGCCCATATGGGAGAAGGGAATACTACCAAAATTTTCGGGGCAGATAAAGATCACCTCCATCATCGATTACTTAGCTTTGGACTCAGTCAGCGGAAAGTCGCGACGCTGCTCTATTGCGTTGCTGTAGGTATTTCGCTCATCGTTTTACTCCCTTCATTTTTCGATGGTCGTGCCTTGGGCTTGACTGTCGGTGCTTTCGGAGTTTGTGGATTGATTGGTTTTCGCTATATTGCTCCGATCGAACTGAGAGCGAGCGGTGATGTCTTACACCTCGCCCTGAAACGCCCACCAAAGGCGCGCCTCATTTTTCTCGCGTTTTTCTGTTTCGATGCGCTTGCGATTTTAGTGAGTTTCGCTCTAGCGCAAGTGATCGTCACAAAGGGAAATTGGGAATGGCTGAGTCAACCGGATACATTGGCTTTCTCTGGCATTACTCTAGCCTGTGGGATGATTGGCACAAAGCTTGCTCGCGCTCATTCACGCCATTGGGGGCGTGCCTCGGTACGTGATTATCTCTCGCTAGCAGTTTGGTTTTTAATTTCCATGCAATTTGCTTTCACTATTTTCACACTCGTCAAGCATGACATCGCTTGGGGAAGCATCAATTTGCTGCTGCTGACTGGGATGTTTAGCGTCGCATTGATGATCGGGGCACGAAGCATTTCCGTGATATTGCGGGAATCCATTATCGATTCCCAACACCGCCGATTGGGTTCTTCCATCGGTATTCGTGACCGTGTGATGCTTTATGGCGCGGGAGATCTGGGCGAGCTGTTCATTAGTCATTTACGAACCACCTGCCCTGCCCAGCTCGCTGAAATGAGGATCGTCGGATTCATTGATGATCATCCGAACCTCAAAGGCCGGGTTCTGAATGGCTTTCAAGTCCATGGGGCTATCGACGCATTGCCCCAGCTAAAAGAACGCTTCAATCTCAAGGGTATCATCATCACATCCACCCGTCTGGACCCAGATAAAGCGGATCGGCTCAACCAACTTTGTGAGGAGCTCGATCTCCAAATTTACCGATGGAGGCCAAACCTCCAGCTCATCCAATTAAGCGAAATGGCGCACGAACAAGAAGCTGTCGCTTCCATTTATTCCTAACAATCATTGATTTAGATATTGACATTCTCCGCACAAAATTCCATCAAACCTTTGAAAAAATGAAACTTAAACAACATTTAGCATCCGTACTAGGTGCGCTCGTCGCCATTTTTCCTTTAGCCGCGAAAGCACAGAACCTCCAAGGCTCTACTCTCAACACAGTTTCGGTTTCTTCTGAACAACCAACTCTGGCAGCGACATCAACGGCGTTCCCAGTGATTTCACCGACTTGCCCATACGATCAAATGACGCTTTTCCAGCTACTTGCGATCGCACAGTCAGCGAATCCCACAGCTTACAACGCAGCATTATTTTTGCTTTTAAGTGGAGCCTTCACCGCAGATGCCGTTAGGAACGCCTTAGTCACTCAGCTTTGCACAGGACCAAACGCTGGAAACCCATAAATCCAATTTATAATTCTATATTTATGAAAGCTAAATTTTTGTTAGTTAGTCTCGGATTCCTCATTGCCCCAGCGGTAAATGCTGCGCTCATTATCACAACCCTTAGTTCTCCTTTTACCGTACTTAACGGGGGATCTCAAAATATCAATTTGAATTCTGATCTAGGCTCTACCGGAGATACTACGACCGATCTTTCAATCACTGTTACTGATCTATCCATGTTCGGCTTGGGGAAAGCATTAGGAGCGAATCGCGCAGTTTCCGGAGCTACAGGCTCGTTTGCAAGCTTCGGTTCGGGTTCAACTGGTAATCCCCTGGCAATCGCTTTACCATTTGGTGGAAATGTCACCCCGTCGCTAGGCTATAACGTCAATCCTACATTTTTAGCACTAACCACAGATTCGTCTGCCCAATGGACCCCAGCAAATCCAGATGCTTATTTAGGCGTTCAGTTCCAGATCGGGGCTAATACCCACTATGGTTGGATTCACGTCTTATGGAATGAAGCAGCCTCAAGAGCGACGATTGATCAATATGCTTACGAGAGCACTCCAAACACCGCAGCTCCTATCACAGCAGTTCCAGAGCCCGCTCCTGCGATGTTTTTAGGGCTCTTCGGAGCTAGCATGATCTTCCGCCGTAGAAAATAAACAGGCGTCCATATTTTTTGAAATCACCATTTTGACCTCGGTCAGGTGGTGATTTTTTATATCAAAATTTCGCTAACACTTTTCATCCTGCTCATCCATTTTCAAACCCATGCACAGACATCAAGGCAGTGATCAATTGGCCCGCCCTATTGTCTGCTTTTTTTTGTTGTTAATTCCTTTAGCATGGTCCGTCTTTGCCTTTGGCAGTGCGGATAGGCAATATCGCGAAACGGCTATTTTCCTAACAGCGATTTCAGGAACGCTGGGCTATCTAATTTTTCCAAAAAAGTATTGGATCCCACGATTCAGTCTGTGGGCTTGGGTCTCGCTAGGATTTCTGCTCTGCTTCGGTTACTTGATGGCGATCAATGCAAAGCCGACCACTCTACCTTTACCTGGTCTTTCACCACGTTTAAGGATCGCCTAATGCCAGCAGGACCGGGATCAGTCACCCAGTCTAGTAGTTTTCGTGCACTGCGGGAGCTTGCAGCGGTTATTATCGCAGTCGTCACTGTCGGAATGACTGCACAAACCAAGGCTTGGAAGTCTGTAGTCGGCTTAATCTCTGTGATAGGAGCGATCATCGCAGGCGTCGGAATTTATCATAAATCCATCGCCGCCAAATCGGTCTGGCTGGTGGATGAATGGCACGCAGGCTCTTTTTTCGCCCCATATATTTACAATGCAAATGCTGCTTCGTTGATGAATCTGAGCTGCGCCTTGTCGCTAGGGTTCTTTTTCGGCCAGCGCAAAGGACCGAAGAGCGAAATTTATCGCGGCCTCTGGTTGATTAATTCCTTAATATGTGGAATCGGCGTCATGGCCGCAGGTTCAAAAGGAGCCATCATTATTTTGGTTGTGATGCTCCTCGCTACGCTATTCCTCAATCAAAAACGCCTTCTTCGTTTAACCAAAATCGAAGGAGAATCAAAATATCTCGCTTGGGAAAAACGCATGATGCTCGCTGGGATCACTGCACTTATCCTCGGTTTCGGGCTGGTAGCATCACAAAATTTGGTGTCGAGAACGCAAGAACTTTACAGCCAAGTCACCGAAGACGGCTATTCTGAATCCATTGGCGGGCGCACTGCGATCATGGGCTTAATGCTAGACATGATCAAACCCTCTGAAGGCGGCTGGCCAGGATTCGGCCCCGGTTCATTCAGGCATATCGTGCCTTATTTTGCCGTAAAACCTGAGTTCAATGTCAAAGGAAGCTGGCACCACGGACACTGCGATCCTCTGCAAACCGTCGTCGAATGGGGATACTTCGGAGCAGCAGCCTGGTTCACCTTCGGCATCGGAGCGGTCATTGCCGGAATGCGCACTCTTTCCAGAAAATCAATTTCCTCCAGTGATCGTCCACTCATCCGCAGTGTGATGATTGCCTTAGCAGCCACTGGCCTTCATTCTTGCTTTGACTTCCCCTTGTCAATCTACTCGATCCACCTGTGCGCAATGCTTCTCTGCGGAATTCTCTGGGGACTTTATGGGAAAAAGGCCGCCTAGTTTGTAAGCGTCCTACGAAGCTGTTAAATCCCAAATTGTCATCGTGCGAGATTTCCAAATTCATATCGTATGATTTTTGCTAAATTTCCACGCTGTGATC
>JAAURL010000133.1 GCA_012032235.1 Akkermansiaceae bacterium
GTCGCCCCGCTTCTGCGTCGGCTACGCGAGGGTGAGCACCACGGACCAGGCCGAGAACGGCCACAGCCTCGCGGCCCAGGAAGCCAAGATCCACGAGTACTGCCGGCTCCACGACCTCACGCTCGCGGGGGTCCTCGTCGCGCTGCTGGAGTGGCCGCGGGGACAGCTCTCTCGCATCCCATCGGACGGATCGCACCGGATTGCATCGAAGGAGTGCGCATGACATGAACATTCTCCTGATCGGCGCTGGAGCAAAAATTCTGGGTCGCGTCGAGATCGGCACTGGTGCTAAAGTCGGTGCCGGGAGCGTGGTGCTCAATGATGTCGCGCCTCATAACACCGTCGCTGGAGTCCCCGCTGTTGTCGTCGGTGTCTCATCTGAAAAATCCAGAATCGAAATGAATCAAAAACTCGATTGCTGTTTCAACATCTGAAACTATGAAACTTCAATATTCTGTTCTCCCGCTTCTTTTTCTTGGCGCAGTTTCCTGTGACAAGGCAAAGGAAATCGTCCGTCAGGCGGAGATGACCGTAAAATCGGAAATCGCGAAAAATACGGCACCAGTAAAGGACGAAACGATTGCGAATCCTGAACTGCAAAGCCAAGTGGATCAGGATGCCGATGGTGCTATTTTTCGTAAAGACTTGCCATTTCCTAGGTATCTAAAAGTCAATGTCACACGGGTTCATGAGGTCGTGACGAGGACAGTAGGGAGATCCGAGATCGAACTGGAAAAGAAAACCGTGAGAGGAACGGAAACTCTGATCACACAGTTTGAACGCAAGGCGGATCAAGTCAGCTACACCCGCAGCCTACACCAGTTCCAGGAGCCAATTCCGCCAAATACAGATCCGACCAAAGCTCCACCCGTGAAAGTGCTGGCGCCGCCAGCGGCTCCTTGTCTGTTTGTGAAATCAGGTTCCAAGTGGAAACATGCGGGCAATGATTTCCGTTCGGCCAGTTTGGCTCAAACCATCAGCCCGCATTTTGATCAGCTGTTAATCGAGAATTGCCTTTCGCCGCGTGAACTTTGGTTAGGAAAACAGCGCTTCAAAGTCGGTGACCAACTTCCTGTTTCTGGTAACTTTTTACCAATGATTGTCGCAGGAAGTGCCAAGGGAAAACTGTTGCTAACTTTAGAAGCCTTTGAGGCGGTCAATGGGCACCCGTGTGGAGTCTTCGCGATCAGTGGAGATTATAATCGTAGCAAGGCACCGGATTTTGAAGGGAAGCTAACAGACGAAGAGGTGACCATTAGCTCTGGGAAAATCTGGCTATCACTTCTTTATCCCGTGATTCTCAAAGAAGAATTGGAGACGATCCAAAGCTACAAATCTGGCGGGCAAGGTGGGTTGGTGAACCAAGGTCAGGGGTCCGTCAAAGTTTCCGTGACTCGGGACTGGGTGCCGGTAGCTCCTTGATGAATAAGGTGTTATTTTGAATTCTTCGGCTCAATTATTTCCCTGGCTAGTTCGCATCTCAGAAGTTTTCGCTGATTTATCTACTGAGATGATCCATGGTTTGGATGGCGTCATTTCCAAGAAGCTAGGCAACGAGTATTATTTGATTCGTGTAAAGAATCCAGATGCGCTGCATGGTTCACAATATATTAGATGGAATCTCCCGGTTGAGCATGCTTGGCCTTGCAACCCGGAAAAAATGGAAGGCTTCATCGAGAAAGCCGCGCAGACGATTTTCCGGAAATTTGGCCATCATTCGCCGCAGGCCATTTTTATCGGTCAGTTAGATCCGAGTGCGGCGAACCGATATTACAAAGCGCTGGCTTCAAATTTGCGTGGCCGGACTTTGCAATTATTTCCTCAACATGTCGCGGCATTCAAAGATGTGGAAGCGCAAGATAGCAAGTTGCCGACGCTGTTTTGTATGGTCGGGAAAGAGGGACTTTTCTGTGGAATGCAGAGCCCTTTAAAATCCAACGGCTTTTATCCTGGCGGCACGAAATACATTCGTCAAAACGCTCCCGATACGATCAGCCGGGCTGGCGCGAAAATCGCTGAAGCGATGCACTACTTATTGCTCCATCGGCAACCGGTTCCAAAAGGTGCTCACTGGCTGGAACTGGGAGCTAGCCCCGGTGGCATGACATCAGAGCTGTTAGATAGAGGCTATCAGGTGACTGCGATTGACCGTGCTGCCTTGGATAAACGGTTAGATCGAGTGACTAACTTGAATTTTGCATTGATCGATGTCGCCGCATTTCACCCAAATGCGAATATGAGTTACGACGCGATTCTCTCTGATATGAACGGAGATGCACGCGATGCGATCCAGCAAGTCTGCCGCTTAGCGAGAAATTTAAAACCCGGTGGGTTGGTAGTCTTTACGCTGAAAACTCCAGGCGTTACGACTTTTTCTGAGATGAACGATCTGTATCAGTTCGTTATAAAAACAGCGAGTGATGCTCGATTAGAATTATTTGCAAAAACCCATCTCACTTACAATCGCCACGAGTTCACTTTGTTTTTCGAAGCGCCAATTTTACGATGAAACCTAACAATAAAATGCTGCTAACAGCTAAATTGATCCACTTGTACGCGGGAGATTCTGGTTTGAGTTGATCGTATTTTCCCGGGCTGGAAACGTCGCTATAGGAAGCGGGCACATCTTCAGGATAAGAGGCTGTATCGCTGGGAAAAGGAGACACCAGCTCCGCGGCTGTGACGGGTGGTTTTCCCACTTCGCTGCGTAGAGCCGCTACGGAAGCCGCCGTCACGGGCGGTGCAGAGTTCCCAAAAGAATTTCGAATGTAAGTGAGAACGGCGGCGATCTGTTCGTCGTTCTGATAGGCGAGAGCTGCCATACCAGCAGGGAAATGATACTCTTGGCCTTTGACTTTGATCGGTCCCTGGAGGCCGCGTAGCTGGATACGAATGAGATTTTCTTCTGGGCCATTGACCCATTCAGAGCCGGCCAGCGGCGGCCCAGCGGCGGTTCCTTCGCCGTTTTGACCGTGGCAAGCACCACAGAGGAGAAATTGTTGGCGACCTGTTTTTAGTAGAGCTGGATCAAGTTTCTGGGAGCTATTCAAGGCTGTTAAGGTTGATGGATCGAGTATCGTGGGCGTTTTGGTTTCTGCTGTTTTTCCTCCGCCTTGATTCAAACTGCAGAGCCAAGCGATAAGGTCGCGGATTTCTCCCGGGCTGAGATACTCTCCCATGGCTGGCATCGGCGAAACAGGTGGTGTGAATGACACAATGTCGCTGCGAAGAACCCGGATTGTCTTATTCTCCACGCTGACGTCGAGATGTGCATCACTTTCTGCGATCAGATTTCCGCTTAGGTTTTTACCGTTTTAAATCGATGATCACTGCGCCAAAGCCCGGAGTGATGACGGCGCTAGGCTGGATCATCGATTCGAGAAATAGCGTTTATCTTTATGGCGATTGGCGATTCCTAGCAGATTAGGTGCGGTTTCTCCTCCCACAGTGTGGCCTTCAGCGGCACGGTGACAGCGCATGCACTCGCTGGCAGGATGAGTGCTGAAAAGGGCAGCGCCGCGATCTACATCACCGCCTTCTAAGGAGATATTCCACTTTGCCAATGGGTCAGTGCTTTCTGCTAGAGACTTTTCAAATGCTACCAGGGCATTTTTTGTCAATGGGCTTGTGCGCTTCTTCGCAGCAGCCAGTAGCTCGATAGCAGATGATGAAATGCCTTTTGCTGCACTGAGTTCATTGATTTTTTTCTCGAAAATGGCATCCACGGAATCGCCAGGCAAAGTGGCTAGAATGTTCCAAGCTTTCTGTGCACGGGCGACTTTGTCTGAGCTGACTAGGGTTCCTAGAGCTGTAATCGCTGTTTCGGGTGAAAGTTTGGTGAGTGCGGCCAGCGCAGAAAGCGAAACATCGTCAGATGGATCCTTGATAAGCTCGGTTAGGAAATGGGTGAGTTCTGGCGGGCTGCTGGCGGCGAATAAATCAAGCGCGATGGCGCGTGCCTCGGCAGGCAACTTCGCATTTTGGATGATGGTTCGCAGTGCATCAGAATTGAGTGATGGTGATTCTAACTGATACTCACTGATCCATTTGAGCATCGATGTTAGGACGTTGTCCTGGCGTTTTAGTAAATCGGGAAGGGCGGCGGCCAGAATTGGGCGGATCGTTGCAGGATCCCGTTTTTCCAATGGTTTCCAATGACCTGTTAATTGATCGACGGGAAAGGGTTCGGCCCATAATGAGATTAAGCGCAATGCTTCTTCATGGACGCTATCTGGGATTTTAGCATCCGTGGCGACTGCGAGTAGGCGCTTAAAATCGTCCTCTGTTCCTGAGCGAAATGCGCCGTGAATCAAACGGCGTAGCATGAATGGTGTCCATTCGCGTTTGTGGACTTCGTCCAGTAGTTCTGCGATCAAGCGGTAATGAAATGAACTTCCGTTATCATAAAGCGCACGAATCGCTTCATCGGCGACTTTCGTGTCATCGTCTTCCATGAAACGAATCATGCCCAAATTCTGCGTTCGGCGCATGGCAACGACGGCAGCCAGCCGGACTGCTGGGGATTCATGAACGGCGAGTCCATTTAAGAAAGTCGGCTTAGTCGCCATTCCTTGGAGTGCAAAAACGCCCGCGTGGCGCAGGTAAGCATCTTTGTTAGCATTTTCCTCTAACAAATCACAAACTTGTCCGAAGTTCTCAATCATCTTGTGTTTCCCGGCGAGGATCGCTGCGAAGAACCGGACTCGGCTAGATTCATCACCCAGCAGCGGACCCAGTTGGAGCACAGGTTTCGATTGAGAATCTGCTAGAGCCTTCAATGAAAGTGCCCGAATTTCCGAATTTTTATCTTCTAACAGAGAGATGAGCTTTTTCTGCGCATCTGCCATGTCTTGTGCGGCAGGAATAACGGCAAAGCCAGGCTTTGGCGTGGGCAAGAGGGCCGATCCCCGCCGCACCATGATTCCGAGGCCTTGAATGGCGTGAACTCGGACATGAAAAATCGACGAATCTGCAGCATCGGAAAATCGCTTGAGCGCATCTGCCTTGCGAGTCAGTGCCAATTGTGCACGCAGACGGACTCGCAGATCTAAATGCTTCAAAAGATTCGCGAGTTCCGCAGAACTACGTTGGTCGAAGCCTTCTTTGATGATTCGTGCCGCGCTGTTCGCTTCCTCTTGAAGCCACGTTTTATCTCCTGCACTGATCGATAGTAGCCGTCCATTTTGATGAGATTTCCAGCCTGTGACAAAGTCGGTGACGAAAACTTTGCCATCCCATGAGTATTCCACGTCTGTAGCGCAAACTCCCCAAGCCAGCTTGCGGGAATCAGTCAGCTCCATACCTGCGCCTTTGGGCTTCATTTCAAACGACCAAATGCCAGAGTTGGTAGTGCCTCCGCGGTAATCGCAGATCAGGAAACGGCCAGCTTCACTTTCCAGAAAGCCAACTCCAGGATGATAGGTTAGGCCTGATGGGCCCGATGTGAGATGAGCACATGGCGGTAGCATGTATGCTGGCTGCGAAGAGTTCTCTAACTCCCACATTTTCTCATCCATCCAGCGGTTAGGTGGGCGATTCGCTAGGCCGATTTCACGATGAAACGAGTGCATCGCTTGATGCTCCATCTCCCAACCAGAATCGCCGCCCTCCACCAGATAGACGATGCGTGCTTTATCACCTTGGTCAGAGTTGTTATCAACGGTGAAAGCATTTCCAAGCGCGTCGAATGCGATCTCTTTTGGATTGCGCAATCCTGTGTGGAAAATTTCAAAGCCTGTGCCGTCCGGCTCGAAACGAAATGCGACGCCTTGGTTTGGATAGTCATAGGCGACACCTTCTTTGGTGATAATACTCAACCCACGATCACCAATGGTACCGTAGATCCGTCCATCTGGACCCAGCGTGAAACCATTCATGTCATGACCGGAGAGAGAAATTCTGACGCCGCAGCCCTCTGCCACGACTTTTCGCTCATCTGCTACGCCGTCATTATCGGCATCGCGCAGCATCCAGATTTTCGGGATGCAGGAGAAATATAGACTTCCTTCGTAGAAAAAAACACCCGCAGCGGTGCCCTCTAACATGTCATTAAATCCATCGGCAAAGATTTTCGCTTCATCGATTTTCCCATCACCATCTGTGTCTGCAAAACGACGGATGATTTCCGATTTTTCGGTCAGTTTTTCCAGAGGCAATTTCCCCTTCCACTTTTCATGAAGGGCTTTGCGATCACTGACTTTTCGTGCCGCTAAATCGTCTAAATACCAATAGAGGTGGTGGCGGTCATCTTCGACACCGTTGATAAAACGATGCGTTTCAGAAACATAAATCCTGCCTTGCTCATCAAAGGTTAGCGCCGTGGGCGAGGTGATCTTCTCCTTCTCATGCGTAGCTTCGATTTTCAGAAAGCTATTCAGTGGGATGTTCACGCCTGGCACCACATCAGTTTGTGCCAAACCACTGAAAAATTCTTTTCCATCACGAGTCGTAGGAGGAAATTTAAAATTTGGATTATCCGTGAAAACGACATGGTCCACACCGATAAATCCCCAATTTCCTGTCGCGTCATCGATGACACGAATCTTGGCAGTTTTGCCATTCCATTCCCTAACATCCCATACCACGTTGTCGCATGTCAGACTGCGTTTGCCCACCGCTTCTCGAACGACTTTATCCTCGATCATCAGCTGCACGGCGGTTTTTCCCGCTTCTTCACCGCCTGCGATGAGGAAGCTGATATAAGGTTCCCGAATTTTGAATTCCGGCGAGGTGAGAGTTCCTGTCGCAGCCTCGCCGCCGTGCATTGAAATGGCGAGGCTATCATTTGCGTAGCCGGTCAGTGGTAACTCTAGTTCGTCGGTCTTTCCCACTGCTGGAGCCTGCCCGAAGGCGCTACCCGTGGTATTCCAAGTATCAAATCCATCGCCCTCAAAAGCTTGGAGCGTTCGCTCCGCAGCGGGCAGATGACTGATGAGAAAAAGTATAATGAAAAGCTCGCGCCACATGAATCGATTTGGGTTGTCAGTTGCCTCGTGCAACTGAAGTGAAATTTAAAACGGTAGCCAAAAATACCAACCCAAACGATCTGTGCCAGCAGAGAATTTACAGTTGGACTTTTTAGACCTATTTTCCTTTCGGGATTACACCAATGCAGCTTGCCACTTTGTGATTTCTGCTTGGACATTAGAAATCGAAGGAGCGCCAGGATTCGTGCGGGCTGCTAAAGCACGATCCAAAGAGAAAACATCTTTCGCATCTGCGCCATAGGCTGGATCGATCACAGGAAAATCTAATTGATCGAGTGGCGTCTTCGTCGCAATCGCTTGAGCCACGGCTTTCCCGACTAACTCATGCGCATGGCGGAACGGAACACCTTTCTTTACTAAATAATCTGCCAGATCTGTAGCTAACAACATGGGATCTGCCGCCGCTGCATGACACTTTTCCTCGCGCAGCTCCATCGCTGAAATCATCTCCGTGTTCACTGCTAAAACCAAACGCAGCGTATCAACAGAATCGAAAAGCGGCGGTTTATCTTCTTGGAGATCCCGATTGTAAGTCAAAGGAAGACCTTTCACCGTGACTAATAGATTCATCAAATTCCCGACCAACCGTCCTGTTTTTCCACGAGTCAATTCACAGACATCAGGGTTTTTTTTCTGCGGCATGTCAGAGAGGAGCCAGTCGTATGCGCGTCTGATAATGCAGCAAATGCAAACTCGGCGCTACACCACAAAATCAAATCTTCACTCAATCTTGATAGGTGCACGCCACAGAGAGAAATCACAAACAGCAACTCCGCCATGTAGTCACGATCCGCAATCGCATCCATGGAGTTATGAGTCACTCCGTCAAAGCCCAGCTCCGCAGCCATCGCGCGACGATCAAGATTGATCGTCGATCCCGCTAACGCCCCCGATCCTAGCGGCGAAATATTGAGACGCTTACGACAATCTGTTAGCCTAGATTTATCACGCTCTAACATTTCCACATAAGCGAGAAAATGATGCCCAGCCGTGACAGGCTGACCGCGTTGGAGATGAGTGTATCCTGGGATCACCGTCGCGGCGTATTTCTCTGCCCGGTCCAGCAACGCTTTTTGCAATCCTAAAATCGCTCCTATCAGACCATCGATTTCCGTCCGACAGTAAAGCCGCGTATCTGTCGCGACTTGATCATTCCGGGAGCGGGCCGTGTGGAGCTTTGCACCAGCGGCTCCGATCCGTTTCGTCAGCTCCGCTTCGATATTCATGTGGATATCTTCCAGCGACGTGCGGAATTCGAATGTTCCGCCTTCGATTTCCTTCTCGATTTTCCGCAAACCATTTTCGATTTCGGAAAACTCTTTTTCCGTTAGTAGACCAGCCTTCGATTGCGCACGCGCGTGGGCGATTGATCCCGCGATGTCGTGGGGAAATAAACGCCAATCATAGGAAATCGATTCGCCGAATTGCTGAACGAGTGACGATGTATCTTGAGAGAAGCGGCCTTTCCACATAATGAATCGATTTTTAAAATTCTCGGCACCTGAATTAGCGCCGCAGGGAGACTGCATGCGAACCTCACCAGATGGAACGCGAAAATTTCGATAATCACCTCAAAAATTCAATCGCCTCCCGCAGGTCATCCGCAGTGACCGTCTTGATTACCTTCGCGCTCCCTATCTGATCTAGCAGCACAAATCGAATCGCTCCTGCGGAAAATTTCTTATCGCGTGCGAGTTTTTCCATCACTTTTTCGGTCGTAATTTCTGGGGCTAAAGTTAGCGGGAGATGGAATTTCTCTAAAAGCCCGATGACTTTAGCGCTTTGATCAGAAGTCAATCCCGCATGGCGTTCTGATAGGAAAAGTGCAGCTTTTATCCCGAGAGAAATCG
>JAAURL010000134.1 GCA_012032235.1 Akkermansiaceae bacterium
GCGCCGATAGACTTTATGATCACGTCCACAATCCATCGCTTGCTCAAGCTCTTCGAGCTTGCAAGTATCAGGATTCGGGAGCTGGCGAGGACGAGCGATTCATGAATCATTCATGATTTAAACAGTCGTATAAGTTGTTAGATTAAGTTTCGGAAATTATTTTGGGCAATGGGTTAATAGTCGGGAGAATTCCCACAGCAGATTTTAACGTTGCTTGATCGATATGCGAATAAATATCATGCAGTTTTACTGCTGGAATGTCCTGCCAGAGCCTTGCGAACTTCGGGCTGAATGGGCTGATTCGTCATCCACGAGATGAAAGTGTGGCGGAGTGAGTGAAATGACCTCTTTGCTTTCTCTCCAGTTGGAAGTGTTATTTCTTTGCTGACTTCAGCACGATCCATCAGGCGTGAGAAATTCGTAGAATGTGTAGCAGCTGTTCGTCCCGCCAGATCTGGAAATACATGCAACGCATGGCCGTTATTCGATTTACGCAAAAGCAAACACGCCTTGACCTCCGCAGTCATGGGAATGGTAATATACTTTTTTTAAAAAAATTGCCGCTGCTTTACTGGCTCTACTCTCAGAAACTCAGATTCTAAATCTACAGATCTCCACTCCAATTCCGTTATGTTAGACATTCTCAAACCAGTATGCGCACCGATGAGAATTGCATCTCTCCAATCCGCATTTATGGCATGCTGCATGAGTTTTTCTACTTCACTAATCTCGAACGGTGCTTTTCATCGCTATCTACTTCAGACAAATGACGCACCGAAGAGCAGACATTTCACGAGACCAGACCTTGCTCATGAGCAGCATGTAAAGCTTGCCTAAAATCCTGCATTTTTTGATTCAAAGTCGCCACTTTTTTTGCCGTTCTAGCAAATTTACTTTGAACAAGCTCACAGTCTTGGGTGCTGAGAAGAGCAATCGGTTTTTTAGCAATATCACCAAGTGCACTGACAATGTCACTTACAGAAATCGTATCCCGATTCATCGTCGATTTTGAAACATGTGCTACCTTACTCTTGAGCCAATGATCGAGCCAAGTCTGCACCGTAAAGCTCGGGAAATTTTCCCTATTCGATAATCGATATAACTCTTCTATAAAATCTCTTGCAACATTTAGAGTGAGT
This sequence comes from Akkermansiaceae bacterium, assembly GCA_012032235.1. Classification (GTDB taxonomy): domain Bacteria; phylum Verrucomicrobiota; class Verrucomicrobiia; order Verrucomicrobiales; family Akkermansiaceae; genus Luteolibacter. The sequence continues at coordinate 1,140 of JAAURL010000134.1, forward strand.
TCCCCCTTGTTCGCCTCAATCGTCGCTTTCTTGATGATACTCAAGAACTGTTGTTGCTCCTTAAGCCCCTCTTTTTTCAGTTCCTTCTCCTCAGTCTCCCAAGCATGTGCCAGGTTTTTCGCCAAGGCCTTGTTTGTCTGCCCCGTTGACTTTTGAATCTTCTTCCCATCCGCAGCAAAATACGCAGCTACCCAATACTTTCTCCCTAGTCTTTTATAAACAGTGGCCACGCCATAAGAGTCACCAAATATGCCACCATATCAAGCTATTTCTGTGTGTTTCAGGATACTCAAAATCATTACAAACCTTTGATTACCAATGATAAAAAATCACTAGGTCGTTGGTTCGACCCCAACCGCCGGAGCCATTTTCTAAAACCTCAGCCTTAGCAGGTTGAGGTTTTTTCATTTAGTGTTCATGAGTGACCATCGGGTTCAGTTGGCTCTACTCGACAAATGAGATTCGGAGTCTAGATTATCGAGAAATCTAAAAGCATGTCGGTCGTTAAACTTATCATTTGGGGAATCCCACTACTATCGATCGCGTGGTGGATTTGGGCGGACCGTCGGCTTGGGAAAATGAGTCTAAGACGTGGATGGCGAGCCACTCTGGCCGGCGCGATGCTGCTGCTTTTGGCGGGATTCACCTGGGTCATTCTGGCACGGCACGATGTGGTGACGATACCGATCCCGAAGATCATCTATTCGCTGGTTCTGCTCTGGGGCTTGATTTTTCTGCCTTTTCTGGGGATTCCATCGATGCTCAGTTGGGCGCTTTGGTCGATCTTCTGGCGGTTTTTCTCTCGTAAAACAGAGTTCATAAAATTTCCCGAGAGCGCAGGAGAAAAGAAATGGACCCGGCGGAAATGGCTCGGAACTACATTGTCAGTTCTCCCGGTTTTGGGCACCTATGGAGCGACTGCTTTCAGCCTGCCGATGGTTTCTCGCTTCAGAATACGTGAGATGACGGTTTCTCTGAAAGATTTACCGCCAGAGTTAGACGGGATGAGCATCGCCCACATCACGGATACCCACGTTGGGAAATTCACTCGTGGGAAAGTGTTGGACGCAATCGTGGCCGCCACGAATCGGTTACAAGTTGATCTTGTTCTTTTCACCGGCGATTTAATCGATAACAGTATCGGCGATTTGCCAGAAGCAGTTAGGATGTTGCAACGTTTCCAGGCGAAATCAGGCGTATTCGTCGTTGAGGGAAATCATGATCTTTTCGACGATCCGGTTGAATTTGAAAGAGGCTTGCGGGCGGGTGGGATCAATTTACTGCGTAATGAAATCGCACAAGTCAAAGTGCGAGGTGCTTTGTTAGAAATTCTCGGAATTGTTTGGAATCGTACGGAGAAGGCGATGGCGCGAGATGTCGATACAGTTGCCGCATTCAGAAGCCCGGATGCGTTCCCGATTTTATTAGCGCATCATCCTCACGCATTTGACCGTGCCGCGGAACATGGAATTCCTCTCACGCTGGCCGGGCATACTCACGGTGGCCAGCTCATGCTGACCAATCATGTTGGTCCAGGTCCTTCGATGTTCCGTTATTGGTCTGGACTCTATCAAAAAAGCGGGCTCGCCATGATTGTCGGTAACGGCACGGGAAATTGGTTTCCCGTCAGAGTAAATGCTCCCGCAGAAATAATCTATCTGACATTGCGCTGCGGCTAAATTGACGACTTGTCGCTCGATCTAGCCGGGAAAGCCCCCTTTGGTGCCACCAATTATCAAGGAGCGCTTGGGTGTCACCGGCGAGGAAAGCCGTTGCCCAGATCTGCAAAAACCTCTTTCTCCAATACTTCCACGGCTTGCATGAATATCTTCGCGCCAAGCAAGACATTGCAGTAGCCTCCATAAACCATGGCTAGAAGCCCAATCTCCCTCGTTAAATAGTCAAAAACTTCTCACAAGCTCGGTGGCGTATAGCTGAAGCGGTAGAAGCATTTGCTCTGGATATTCATCGGCACGGCGTGGCGCAGAAAGCCAGTTTGGTCGGCGGTAAGCGTAGTGACTTGTGTCCAATTTGTGAGATCGGTTGATGATTCGAGTTTGTAGCTCAGAGCTGCGACGCCGCGATTGGTGACTTCTGCTGTTCCATTGCCCAGGGGCTGAAAAGTCATGGATGATGCTGGTAAAACGATCAAGCTGAGTTCGTTTTGCGCGTTGAAGGGCGATGACCATTTTGGGTCTGTATAAATGCTATTGCCGCTCAGTGTGCGTAGAAAAGCAGCGATGTTAGATTGTTGCGTAACTGTTAGATTTAAATTTTGCAAACCACCAGGACGGCGCAGACGTGGATCGAGATTCGTATTGTCCGCAGGGATGGCATTGTAGTGAGCGATCACTTGATCCAGCGTGGCAAAGCTCGCATCGTGCATCATGCCGCCGTTGGTCGCGCCGTTTGTCTTCACAAGATCACGAAGCGATGGTGAGCGAGTATTTGTTAGATCCGTTCCGCTGAATCCCGTGGTGACGCCGTTGTTGCGGCTGTTCGGATCGATGTCGAACTCGGGTGAACGATGGCAACCGGCACAACCTGCGCCGCCTTGAGGTGGTGGATTGAGAAAAAGCGTTTTACCTGCATTTTCTGCGGCAGTGAGGTTCGTGAAATTTTGATTATCCGCTGTCGTGGCACGTCCCACATCATATTTCGAGTCAAAGGATTGAATGCTTCTCACAAATTGAGAAAGTGCTAACTGAACACGCGCTTCGGTGATCATCGCATCGCCAAACATGAGATAGAAGAGCACGCGATATTCTTCGATCGCGGAAAGCTTTGTGACAAGAGCCGCGAAAGCGGGATCACCATTCGTGCCGCTGAAACCCATCTCGACATGATCTTGGATCGGGCGCGTCGTTTGATTTTCCAGACTCGTGGCACGCTCATCCCAGAAGAAGCGCACCTCGGTCGAGAAGCGGCTATTCACCAGACGCATCGAGTGACGTCCTGTCGTGCCAGCCACTCCCGTGCTGACCGTAGCTGCGTCACCAAACGCATTTTCTTGTTGGTGGCATGACGAGCAAGAAATGGTGTTATTACGAGAGAGCCTTTTATCATAGAATAAAACTCGACCAAGTGTCGCGCCTTCATCGGTGATCGCATTATTGTTAGGCGTGTTGTCTTTGGTAATGTATGCTGGCACCGGTTGGTTTGCATAATTCGCCAAGGTGGTGAGATCGAGCACGCCATTTTGGGCGCAGGCATGGCTGATCAGGATCGCGGAAAGCGCAGTGAAGGTCTTCATATACCGCTATGAAACCACGGGATTGTCAGAAGGATGTGAACGGAAGTGCTGAAATTTGTAAACTAGGTGTAAAATACCTAGCAATGTAGGGTTAGCGAGAAGCTCGCAGCAGGGATTTTACTGCGAGCTTATTCGTATCTGATTACCCCCCAGAGCTTTGCTCGAGTTTTGTGAAATTCTTGTAAAATAAGCCCGTGATATAAATCCTCCCTTACAACCTCCCAGTAGACTTTGCGAAAAACTTGTTAGATTCAGCGTGACGCTGACGGAATGAGGAAATTTTTCGGAATCTGGCTGAGATCACTACGGTTTGGTCACTTGCATCCGATAGAATAATTTCTCTTGGCTGGTGATGTTGGTGTCAACGAGTGTCGTGCTTGTCAGGGACGTGCTGACCGTCACTCCTAGAGTCGGCATTCCAGTTTGGGTGGCTCCATCGTATGTGTAGATGGTGCTCCAAGTGCTGAGATTATTGCTGCACTGGATGGCATAACTCAGATCGGTAGCGTTGAAACGTGTGGCGAAGCTGAGCGTTGCTTGGGTTCCTGCGGCATTCCGATTGAAGAGAAGATGATTTATACTGTTAGAATTCAATGGATCTGTTAGGCTGGCGTATTCGAGCAAGTTACTATTGCCGTCGTTATCGGCATCACCTGTAGTGGATAGACTTGAGCCAACAGCTTCGAGTGACCAAATGGCATATTGATTAATGGTGCCAGCTTCATACGCGCCGATGTCTGCTGTGCCAATGATCGGATAGATGCGTTGATCGCTGGCGCTTGTGCTGGAAATGGCAGCGTTAAGGGCAGGGCTGCCGCGCAGAAGTGCCATCGTTTGAGTGTGGCCTCCGTAGTTATTAAGAGGCGCGAGCTTGGCATTGAGTGGACTGCTCGTAGTCCCGACGTAGCTGCCTTGCGCATTGGGTAATCCACTGGGAATCGTAGTCGCCGCGCTGCCACTCACCACTCCGATAAGATTGGCTCCTTGGCTGGTGAGTGTGCCGCTGCCAAAATCAATGTCGGGATTCGAAGGGGTGGTGTTGCCTGCGATGATCGAATTTTTAAATTAAGATTAGCGGGAGATTGCATATAGATGCCTCCGACTGAACTTGAGCTATTGTTAGAGCTGATGGTGCAGTGATCCAGCATGGTGGTGCCGCCGAGAAAGGCAAATGCCGCGCCGATATTATTTGCGGAGCTATTTCCGCTGGCCGTGCAATGATGGAGCGTGAGCTTCGAGCTTCCTTGCATCCACATCATACCGCCGCCGCCCGATCCTACATTGCCGCTGAAAGTACAGCGCGTGGCCTTGATCGTGCCTGAGTCTGCCAAGATCATCGCTCCGCCGACATGATCTGTTTGGCAATTTGTAATCGAAGAATCTAACATCTCCAGCGAAGCATCCCAATAAAGACCCGCGCCTGGCAAAGATCCTGTTAGCTTGCCGCCCGTCAGCTTGACGCGATTGAGAAATAGATTTGCAGAGCTAGCACCCGAGACGAGCACGCGGCTGCTTTGATTCGCATTCACTGTGATGCCATTGGCGAGCGTGGAAGCATCGACCACCAAGGTCTGGTTGTTGATTTGCAGAGGGGTGCCCGTGAGAATGATGGTTTGGCCATCGAGAGAGTCTTTGAATTGGATTTGGTTAGGGCCAGGATAGACATTTGCGGCAGCTTCCACGGAATGTGGCAGTGAGCCTTCTCCACTGGTGCTGAGATTTGTCACAAGAATCGGCTCGGGATAAATTCGCAGATTGTCCAAAGTCACTTTCGCCGTCTGCCCTCCCGTCCGTGCGCCGAAACCCCATTTCGGAGAAGTGATGCCCGTGAAATTTGGAATGCTTAACCCCTCGAAAAGTCGCACGCCATTGTGCCAAACATCGAGCAGACCACCCTGGCGCAGCCGAATGTGAACAGGCACCGTGGAATTGGTATAACTATTATAAAGCACACTACCAATCTGCACGCCATTCCATGTCACCGTGACTTCTCGACCTGGCTCAGGGGAATTCACAAAATAGTCGAACGACACCACGAGGCCGCTGAAATTCGCAGGGCCATTTTCGCCGAATGAAAGGGCAGGCACATCGCCCCAGACGAAACACCAACCATCCGCAGGCAGCGCGGCGTTTGTGGCATTTCCCGTGAAAGCGTCTAGGACCACATCGAACACCGTTACCGTGTTCTCATTCGTGAAATTCCCGATCACGAGCGAGCCGACTCGATTGATCACCGCTGGCGTGAGCTGCAAGACACCATCCGTCAGCGAGGCATTTCCATGCAGTGTGGCGTCGGCAGGTGCAGTGCTGAAGTCCGAGTCGTAGCTGAGAAATTCTCCTTGCGCGGCGGTAGAAAATGCGATGACCGCACCCAAAATCAGTGCGTCGATGGATGAGGAGGTCTTCATGCAGGCCATTTTACTGCCTCGCAAATATGAGCGTTTTATGTATTCTTGGCAGGCTTTTGTTAAAGTTTTGTAAACACCTCGACGCGGCGAGATCACTTGATCTACTTTGCCCAGATGACCCTAAATTCACTTTCACGTTTCTATGCCACCTGCTGACTCTAGCGTACAAAAACCTCTCCTGCTCATCGTCGATGACGACGAGAAATTCTGCACCATGCTTGCCGATTATCTCGATCCGCATGGCTATGAACTCAATGCCGTCCACTCGGGCACGGCAGCGCTCACCGCCATCGTTGAGGAGCCTTGGCAAGCGGTCATTCTGGATGTGATGTTGCCAGGCATTGATGGCTTTGAGGTGTTAAAAAGAATCCGCACGTACAGCACGGTGCCAGTGCTCATGCTAACAGGTCGTGGTGAGGAAATTGATCGCATCGTCGGCCTAGAAGTCGGGGCGGATGACTACGTTTCTAAGACAGCATCGATGCGCGAGCTGCTGGCTCGGCTCCGTGCCTTGCTGCGGCGTTCTACGATACAAATCGCAACGCCAAGCGGCATCAATCATCTACAAGATATTGTCATTGGAGAAATTCGCATCAGTCCTTCCAGTCGGGTTGTCTCCGTGGGCGATCAACCGATTGAACTGCGACCTGTCGAGATCGACTTGCTTATTTGCCTAGCGCAATCGGTGGGCCGTGTTCTTTCACGCGATCAACTGCTAGATCATGTTAGAGATCGTGAGTGGGAAGTATTTGATCGCAGCATCGACGTTCACATTTCCTCACTGCGGCGCAAGCTCGGCGATGATGCGAAGAATCCCCATATCATCCGAACCTGCCGCAGTGCTGGATATATGTTTATCAATCCCTCGGCTCCTCACTAATTGCCACTCATGCGACTTCCGCTCTACAACCGCATTCTGCTTCTCTTTTTACTGAACGTCATCGTCCTCGGTGGAGCACTGGCATGGATCGCGCACCGGCAGTTGCGCCATGGTCTGAACACGATGCTCGGGGCGGTTGTCAGCAATAGGATCCAAATGGCGGCGGAAAAAGTTTATGATGAACTCTCCGCGAGTCCTAAGTCGCAATGGCCAGTGATTCTAACAAATTTAGAAAAATCATCAGGAGTCAAAGTAGGATTATTTCAAATGCCGAATGAATACGTGCTCGGCTCGCTACCCCATATGCCGCAGAAAGTTTTCGATGGCTTGCTGCCAAAAATGGGAGGGCGACCCACAAGAGGACGAGAAGACCAAGGAATGCGCCATTTGCCACCAAGCGGTCCGCATGGTGGCTCGCCTGACTTTTCCAGAAGACCGCCTGGCAGAGGAGAAGACGGACCACCAGATCGTGACGGAAGACCACCAAACCGCCAGAAGCCGCAATCTTCAACCGCTCAACGTGAATTCGCCAGAGGGCTGGTCTATGATCCAGACTCGAAGCAATACTGGGCGATGAGTCTCATGCCTCCTGTCTTCAGTGATGAGCCTGGCCCTCCCGACCGATTGATCCTCGCCATGGTCACGCGCTCGGTCATCACCTGTCCCTTGCTCTTCGATGCACGCCCGTGGCTTTGGGGAATCGCAGCTTCATTGCTTTTTTCCGCACTGCTCTGGCTGCCCTTCGTCCGCAGCATCACCCGACGGATCAATCAAATTGTTAGAGTTACACAAGATATATCTAGCGGGCAATTCAGCACGCGCTTGCCAGAAGGTCGCAGTGATGAACTCGGCTCGCTCACGTCAGCAGTCAATCAGATGGCAGATCAGTTAGATCAATTCATCAAAGGCCAACGTCGCTTCTCGGGCGATGTCGCCCATGAGCTTTCGTCTACCATTCGCGAATGCAAGTCGCCATCGGGGTGTTGCAAGATGATGAGCTAGCAGGCCGCCCACGCCGCTATGTGGATGCGGTCAATGAGGAGCTGCAACACATGAGCCACCTTGTTCGCGAACTGCTCAATTTTTCCCGCATCAATCACCAAAAAAGTCAAACCTTGGTCTCCGTGCCACTCGCGCCGCTTTTGCAG
>JAAURL010000135.1 GCA_012032235.1 Akkermansiaceae bacterium
GTTCAAACTTACCCCGCAGAGCGAGGCCCGTAGGCGTAAAGCCTTGGAGAAACAAGCTGCCGCCCTCGGATTTACCCTCCAACCCGCCGCCGCATAACAGTTCAAGTTAGTCGGGAGGTTCATACTTGAACTCTAGTGCTTCGACTTTGGAAGTCTCGCCGTCAAAAAATCTCTCAATAACGGTTCCAACGGCGTATCGGTGGTGACGAGTTGATAGTCTGCGGAGGCGTCGTGGCATTTGGCGCGCACTTGCGCCAGGAAGTTGCCAAGTGCGGTTTTGTATTCGTCTGCGATTAAATTGGGCTCTGCGACTAGGGCAGTGCCGTCTTCTAGGTCGACGAAGCGGTGCGGGCGATCGAACTCGAAGCCGATTTCTAATGGATCCATCAAATGAAAAACCGAGATGTCGTGTTTGCGGTAGCGGAGGTGTTGGAGAGCATCGCCGAGTGCAGCGGGATCTGCGAATAGATCAGACAAGATGACGACAAATGCGCGTTGGCTAATTTTTTCAGCGATGGTGTGGAGCGCTGTTAGCAGGCCAGTTTCTCCGGAGGGTTCGATTTTCCCCAGCGTAGTGAAGAAGCGCTCCAAGTGCGCGGCTCGGCGGCTGGGCGGGACTTCCAGGTGGAGCTTATCGGTGCAAATCGATAAGCCCGCGGCATCACCTTGATTGACTAATAAATAGGCAAGTGATGCGGCGATGCGGCGTGCGAATTGGATTTTTGCTTCGCCTTTTCCGGCGAAATTCATCGAGCCAGAGGCATCAACGACGAAGTAAGCGCGGAGATTCGTGTCCGCCTCGAATTCCTTGATGTAAAAACGATCCGACCGTGCGAAAGCTTTCCAATCCAGCCGCCGGGTATCATCACCAGGCACATATTTCCGATATTCGGCAAATTCAACAGAGGATCCACGGTGCGGCGAGCGGTGTTTACCCGCGACGTTTCCTAACATCGGCACGCGGGATTCGATCGGCAGGGAGCCCAGCCGGGAAAGCAAATAGTGATCAATGAAGGAATGAGGCATTTTACAAATTTCTAATAGCAAGTGGAGGTTGTATCAAATCGCTAGATTTCAAAATGCCAGACCAAAGGTGATTTGCCCCTTGGTTTTGTCAATTCTGCGAAAAATTTCGATTGGTGCTCAAGTCACCAGTAAAGTATTTCAGGGATATGGAATTTGAAACATTAAGTGTTTGGGCGGATGAAGAGTTGCAGTCGTTGATCAAAGTCTTACCGACGGATATTCAGGAGGCGGCACAAAAAGTGGCGATTTCATTCGAGGAAAAGCCGGGCGATGGCGTGTATGATGATCAGCTGGATGGTGATGAGCTAGGGCTTTTCGAAGGTCCGGCCGTGGGTGAGGAAGGAGATACCGATGAATTACCGCGGATTCGGCTTTTTGTCGTCAATTTGTGGGAATGGGTGGGAGAGGAAGAGCAGGATTTCCGAGATGAAGTGGGCACGACTTTCCTTCATGAACTGGGGCACTACCTCGGCTGGGATGAGGAAGAAGTGGCAGAGCGTGGGCTGGAGTAATGGCACCAGATCGCGTTCATAAAATCCTAGCAGAAAAGGGAGCTTGCAGACGATCAAGCGCAAATGCTAAATTCTAAAAATCAATGTTTTATGAGAAAATGAGTTCTCTAGGAATTAGCTGTATACAAAACTCGCTGGTCTAGAAAAAGCATGGTACTGTAACTCTCTAAAATAACGCCTTTACAATTCTGCCTAGTTTGCCTACCTGATTCAAATCTCAAATTTACATCTGTTGAAAACCCGAATAAGATAATCCGATAAATCCATAAACCCAAAATCTGAAAATAAAAATTAACCCTTTCACGGTAAGTAAATTGCCGCGACTCTGGAGGCTTTCCTCAGAATTTTCCAAATCCATCGAAACAAACCTGACCAACAAATCATCATGAAACCAACTAAATCCTATCGCTCTGCCTTCCTCTTCACGGCTGCCAGCCTATTTTCTTGGGGCATTTCCTATTCACAGCTTATCATTGAAGTCGATCCCACCACACCTATCCCAAGCACTCATAACCAAGTTTTTAATACGGAGTGGAATACAGACGACAACAAGGAATCTTGGACTGCTAACAACCAATTCACTTTCGCTGCTGGCACACCCACTGGCGGGGTGCTCACGGGAACCGTCACACCCACTGGCAACGATCCCAACATTTCTCTTAACTTTGGTGCTAATCTAGTTCCTACTAGCCCAAATACGATTATTGAATTCAGAATTCAGAAACAAACGACCGACAACTCGCGTATTGACATATTTTGGGCCGATAATAATGGAGGTATTAATGCGGCACGCATGGTGACGATTAACCCGCCTTCCACCACAACTGATGGAGCATTTCACACCTATCGCATCACATTCGACGGGCAAATCGCGGGGCCTCTTAGCATGATTCGTTTCGATATAGCCTCGGACGTAACGGCCAATGGCAAAACAGTTTCTGTGGATTATTTCCGCATCTATACGCAGCCTAGTACAAACCCAAATCTTCGTTCTTGGGATCCAAATGCGACGGGGGGCACTGCTCTCGGCGGTTCTGGCACCTGGGACACTTCGTCGAACTTTTGGTTTAACGGCGCCCAAACTTTTTGGCCCGATCCTACAGCAAGCACGGGCATGCAAGAAGCTGATTTTGCAGGAGCTGGGGGAACTGTTGACATTATTCCCACCGGAGTCACGGCTAGCAACGTGGAATTCTTCGCAAATGGCTATACTCTCACAGGTGGCCCACTAACGATTGATGGCAGCTCCCCTACTATACGAACTTTGATTAATGTTAATAATACCGTGATTGAATCTCAGTTAATTGCGAGCTCATCTCTTAGTTTAGCAGGAACGGGAGGGATCGTGCTAAGAGCAGATAACACGTTGCTAACAGTACCTATCAACGCGTCCATTAACAGACTCGGCATCGCCCATGACGGAGCACTTGGATCTGGTGCTGTCAGTCTACAAAATTTCGTCATCGCTCTCGATGGTAATCGCACGATTGCCAACGACGTAGCCTTCACGAGCGCCCGTTTGATTATTGAAAATAATGCCATGGGGACTGGCCTTGTTGTCGGAGACCTCACGATGAACGGCAATTTCGCACTCAGTAGTTCTTCTGCCCCATCTGACTTTTTCCTGCGCAAGAACCTCACCATCAATGGTATTGTCTCGGGTAATAACGGTGGTCGAGGAATGATCTTCGGGGGCGATTCTGGAATATTGACACTTAGCAATTCTTCCAACAGTTTCACAGGCAATATTTTTTGGCAAGCTCCTATCGTCCTAGCCGTAGCCAGCGATGAAGCTTTGGGAGGCTCTGCTAACACTCTCAATTTCTCCGCTGCGGGTGCCACTGCCAATGGAACTCTTAGACTGTTAGCTGATTTTGACAGTAATCGTAACATCCTGATCAACAACCAGCAGCTAGCTACAGCTAACCTCGTTACTGGCCAGATCGACACCAATGGGTTCAACTCGACCTGGACTGGCAAGATTTCTCCGACAAGTACTACTCCGCCGACCGTGGCTGCGCAGGGTGGTTTCACCAAGCTTGGTCTTGGGAGACTAACACTTTCACCATCCTCACCAAACACCTATACCGGTCCAACAACGGTGAATGCTGGTGTTCTTGAGCTAAATGGTGGATCCGCCATTCCTGATAAAGGAAGGCTCAACATAGCTACTGGCGCTATGGTTTCCGTCCCTACAGGTATCAATGAAGTGGTAGACACCTTGTACCTTAATGGAGTACAGCAATCCCCTGGAGTCTATGGCTCCACTACATCGCCCGCAACGAATCAGAACGATACTTACTTCGAGGGAGGGGGAACTCTTACGGTAGGTAGCACTTTCGCCACATGGCTTGCTGCCAATGCTCCAGCTACCGGCTTCAATACGGATAGTGACGATGATGGCGTGCCAAACGGAGTGGAAAACGTGCTCGGCACAAGTCCAAATACCTCTAGTGCCGGATTAACCCAAGTCTCGGCTACCGCAAACTCTGTCACCTTCCAACACACCCTGAATCCAACCATCGCGAGCGACGTGAGCTTTTCCTACGAGTGGTCCAGTGACCTTGTCGAGTGGAGAGCGAGTGAAGTGTCGAATGCCGCAGGAACCATCGGAACCATCGTGCCATCACCACCAGCCTCAGGTGTCGTGTCGGTGACCACCACCCAGACCGGCACCGCAGCTAACAAATTATTCACCCGCATCCGGGCGAATAATCCCTAACTTTTAAAGGTGATCAATAGCCGCTTGTGAAATGAGTCACTGTGCTCATTTCCAAGCGGCTTTTATTTTCAATCGATTTGGTACAGTTACTTACTTTATTGCGCCAATGATCAATGACACCGGAGGGGGGAGTCGTTGCGTCAGGATTGATGGCACTCGGCGATTGGTTTTGTTTTGGTTCTTTGTGGTTGATTTGGCAAGGTTTTCAGTGGGGGCGGGCGGAGTGGAAGGCGTCGGGAGCGGTAGCGACCAGAGCCGTAACGCAGTCCGCACCCCGGGGGGATTGCCCGGCACGCTCCATCTCGCCTCAATGTCGGCAGCGAGGTCCATAGGATCGAGACTGCGACGGGTGGAGCGAAGTCGGTTTTTGCGTTTCTCGCCAACTTTGGCGATCATCGCACTTCTTCCCAACCGATTCCGGCTCGGATAGCGTTGGCGGCAGCTCTCCGGATGTTCTTCTTTGCTGTTGTGATTCATGATCCTAGATAGTGTTTGCATCCAAGTGTCATTCTTTCTGGCGCAACGACCGACTAAAGCCGATTCTTCGGCTTCTCTCCGGTGTCATTCTACTTGGCGCAATGCGGAGGAACGACTGCTTCTCTTTTTTTAAAAAAGTTTAAGAAATGCCAATGATGTGGCGTATATGTGGTTTCCTAGTTGTTCACTAAAATCCATCTAAATCCTGTGTATTCATTTTTAATCAGAGCGTTTCCTGCATTCGGTCTTATGGGCGTGCTTGCTGCCGCTCCGGACCCTAAACCTTTGCTAGAGCAGTATTGTATCGACTGTCATGATGACTCGATCAAGCGCGGTGGTTTGAATTTGGATGCCATCCTCACTGATCCACCCGAAGCCCATCCGGAAATTTGGGAAAAAGTGATTTTGCGGCTCAAGTCCCGGCAAATGCCGCCACCTGAGGAAAAAGTGAGACCGACGGAGGAAGAGTTTGAAACTTCATCCACTGAGCTTGCCGCATGGTTTGATCAAATTGCCAAAGAAAAACCGAATCCAAGTCGCACGGATGGTATCCGCCGCCTAACACGCTTCGAATACCGCAATTCGATCCGTGATCTACTGGCGCTCGATCTGGAAGTGTCTGAGCTTCTCCCAAAGGATGAGTCCAGCCATGGCTTCGATAATATTACCTTAGGCACTTTGTCGCCGGTTTTGCTCAATCGCTACGTGCAGGCCGCGCAAAAAGTCAGCCGACTCGCAGTAGGAATCGCTCCGCCTACACCGGCAGGGAGAACTATCCGTTTGCCTGCGGATATGAGTCAAGAGCAACACGTCGCGGGCCTACCGCTCGGCACTCGTGGCGGCGCACGCATCGAACATCCATTTCCTGCGGCGGGAGAATATGAAATCGAGATCAGGCTCAGCCGTGACCGCGATGAGTTCATTGAAGGTCTGAAAGGTAAACATGAGCTGGACATTCTCCTGAATGATAAACCGCTGAAACGTTTTGTCGTAGAGCCGGACCTTGATAAAATGGATGGTCTAGAAGCAGATTCGCATTTAAAATTTCGTTTCCAGGCACCAGCCGGTCAAGCTAGTTTAATCACCACTTTTGTGGAGAAACCTGGCACGATGGAGGAGACCAAGCGTCTTCCCTACGATACAAACTACAATGTGCATCGCCACCCGCGGCGCTCACCGGCAATTTATCAAATCATTATTACGGGACCTTACAGCAAATCTCCTGCGGCTGAGGGAACCGCAAGTCGTAAGCTCATTTTTCACCGTTTCCCTGCGAACCAGGCCGATGAAGAGCCATGCGCTAAGGAGATTTTCTCTCGTCTCATCGGGCGTGCCTATCGTAGGCCTGCTACCGAGGAAGACTTGCTGAATCCTCTCGAGTTTTTCGAGAAGAACGCCTTTCAGGTAGTTTCGATTCAGCGATTGAAGCAGGTCTCAGCAGTATTCTGGCTAGTCCGCGATTTTTCCTGCGTATTGAGAACGATCCAGCGGGAGTCGCCCCTGACACTGCCTATCCGCTAGATGGTTATGCGCTCGCTACCCGGCTTTCCTATTTCCTTTGGAGTAGTTTGCCAGACCAAGAATTGCTAGATCTGGCGAAGAGTGGACAGCTTACCCAGCCCGATATTCTCGAGGCGCAAGCCCGACGTCTCCTCGCCGATCCGCGCTCCATTGCCTTTGTAAACAACTTTGCAGGCCAGTGGCTCCATCTTCGCAATTTGGACTCATTTCACCCGGACCTCCGGCTATTTCCTGATTTCGATGACAATCTCCGCCAATCTCTACGCCGTGAAACGGAATTGTTCTTCCAGAGTATCCTTCAGGAAAATCGGAGTGCTCTGGATCTGCTGCGTGCGGATCACACCTTTCTGAATGAGCGGCTGGCCAAGCACTACGAGATTCCAGGAATCCGTGGCAGCGATTTCCGGCGAGTCATTCCACCAGCAGATGCACATCGCGGCGGGCTGTTGCGACAGGGAAGTATTCTCGCGGTGACCTCTTACGCGAACCGCACTTCCCCAGTGATTCGTGGTCATTGGATTCTAGGCAACATTCTCGGTACTCCTACTCCACCACCGCCGCCCGATGTCCCGTCATTGGATGACAGTGTCATTTCCGCGAAGCTTCCAATGCACGAGCGCCTGGCCGCGCACCGTGCAGATCGCTCTTGCGCAGTCTGCCACAACTTAATGGACCCTGTTGGCTTTGCGATGGAAAATTTTGACGCGACAGGCCGTTGGCGGATTTTTGATGAAGAGCGACCCGTCAATGCGCAGGGCGGTTTACCTGATGGAAAAGTCCTAGTAGGCCCCGATCAACTTGAGGAAGGACTACTCGCCCGCCCCGAACTTTTTATTCGCGCCATCGCCGGAAAGATGCTAACTTACTCATTAGGTCGGGGAAATAATGCCCACGATGAACCCGCGATCCGAACCATCATCCGAAATACCGAAAAAACCGATTTCCGCCTAATTGATATTGTTGTCGAAATTGTCCGCAGCGTTCCATTCACTTACCGGAAAACCCAACCATGATCCTATCACGTAAATCACTTCCTCGGCGCACCTTCCTCCGTGGAATAGGCAGCACTCTGGCCTTGCCATTACTAGATGCGATGATCCCGGCAGCCACTGCCATGTCCAAAACCGCTGCAAATCCGGTCCGCCGCCTTGGCTATATTTTCATTCCCATGGGAGCGGATCTTTCGCGCTGGACCCCACCTGGTGCAGATGATCTCGATCAACTATCGCCGATTCTCGAGCCGTTAGCAGGAGTCAAGGATCGGCTAACCGTGTTAACAAACTTAGAGCTGCAGCCCGCCTATCCAGGGACTCACGCTACGTCGAATGCTTCATTTCTGTCCGCTGCGCGGGCTAAACGCACAGAGAGTTCAGACTATTTCCTGGGAACTACCGCCGATCAGCTAGCCGCTCGACATCTCGGGAGAAATACGCAGCTTCCTTCGCTAGAGCTTTCGATGGATTTGATGGAAACCGTCGGGCAATGCGATAATGGATACGCATGTGTCTATCAAAACAATCTCTCATGGTCATCTCCCACCACACCGCTACCGTCTGAAGCTCATCCGCGACTGGTATTTGAAGCACTGTTCGGGGAAGGTGGATCTCCTGCTGAGCGTCAAGCATCTCTGCGTCGCCGCGCCTCTTTGCTCGATGCCGTCCGCGAAGATTTCTCTAGCCTCAAGCGCGAGCTCGGAACTGCCGATCGTCAAAAAATGGACGAATACCTTGAAGCAGTTCGTGATGTGGAGCGCCGCATCCAGATGGCGGAGGCCACTGCTAAAGATACACCTCAGGATGTTGAGCGACCAATTGGAGTTCCCGCGTCTTATGCCGATCATGCGCGATTAATGTTTGATCTTCAGCTGTTAGCTTACCGTGGTGACATTACCCGGGTTACCACTTTCCAGCTCGCACGAGAAACCAGCAACCGCACTTATCCTGAAATCGGAGTCTCCGATCCACATCATCCACTTTCTCACCACGGAAACGATCCCGGTAAAATAGAGAAGATTTCGCGGATCAATCGGTTCCACATTTCTTTGTTTGCAGAGTTTCTGGAAAAACTTCGGTCGACACCAGAAGCTGGTGGTAATCTGCTAGATAACTCGCTTTTTCTCTACGGCAGCGGCATGGGAAATCCGAATGTCCACGACCATAACAACCTGCCTGTCATCGTGGCAGGTGGTGCTGCCGGCGGCATGAAAGGGGGCCGTCATCTGAGTTATGACAAGCCCACTCCACTGGCGAATTTGCACTTAAGCTTACTCGATAAGGTTGGCGTAGACATCGATGCGTTTGGCGATAGCACCGGTATGATCGATGATCTTTTTCAGCCACTAGGGATCTGATGAAGTCTGTATCTATTCTTATTTCGTTTGTCCTAATTACGGCGAACGTTCTTGCCCAACAACCTTTGCTGGATGCCGCGATGAAAAATGATTCGTCTGCGGTCAAATCCCTGTTGGAAAATGGCACGAATCCTAACGAAAGAAATTACTACGGTGTCACTCCGTTATCTCTAGCCTGTCGGAA
>JAAURL010000136.1 GCA_012032235.1 Akkermansiaceae bacterium
GAACACGATCCCGACATTGCCGCGGCGGAAGCGGGCGGCCTCATCTTCGGAAAAGGCCGAGAGTTCCCGCGACTTGACGATCACCTTGCCTGACGAGGGGCGTTCAAGACCGGTCATGACCATGAGCATGGTCGATTTTCCGGAGCCCGAGGGACCGACCAGACCAACCGCCTCACCCTCACGGATCACGAGTTCGATACCGTTCAGGATATTGACGGGACCCGCCTGACTCACGAGTGTCAGCTTGACGGCCTCGAGCCGCAGGATCGGGTCAGTGTTGAGCGAGCGCTGCATGCGCAACGGGCTACCAACGAAGGGCGTGAGGGTGACCACCCGATATGGGAGGGGTGGGGGCTTAGTCAACGCGATTTGGCTGATTCTCTCCATCTTTCTGGCGGGAATCAATGGGATCGCGGCCGCGGACGCCAAGCCCGCCAGGATCCTCGCCATCGGCACGAGCCTGACACAGGGCTACAACCTGCCGCCGGGGAGGGATTTCACCGCCGTTTTGCAGGCGCAACTGAAGGCCAAAGGACACGATGTCACGGTCGTCAACGCAGGCGTGTCGGGCGACACGTCGGCGGGCGGGCTCGCGCGGTTGGACTGGGCGCTTGGCGAAGACTTCGACGGCGTGATCGTGGAACTGGGTTCGAACGACGCCCTTAGGGGGCTCGGCGTCGAGCAGACGCGGACGAATCTCGATCAAGTTCTCACCAAGCTCAAGACCCGCAAGGTCGCGGTGCTGTTCACCGGCATGAAGTCGCCGCGCAATCTCGGGCCGGAATATGTCGCGGCGTTCGATGCGGTCTATCCCGAGCTCGCGAAGAAACACGGCGTGCTGTTCTATCCGTTCTTCCTTGAAGGCGTGGCCGCGAATTTGAAGCTGAATCAAGCGGACGGCATCCACCCGAACGAGGAGGGCACGAAAGTGATCGTGCGGGGCATGCTGCCTTACGTGGAAAAGCTTCTCGCGAAGATCGACGCCGTTGCCGAAGCCGGATCCATCGTAAGCCCATCAAAACATGGAGCCGCAAGTCATGATCACTCCAGATTTTGTCAGCCATAACTTCGTCGTCCATAACGGTAAAACCTTCGTTCCCGTCTACGTGACCGAAAATATGGTTGGTCACAAACTTGGCGAATTCGCTCCGACCCGTATCTTCCGTAATCACGGTGGTATCGGTAAGAAATAACTGATTCGATTTTTCTGCACCTCATAATCATGCGCACCAAGATCCATCTCACCGCATTTGTTGCCTCCTTCGGGTTGGCTGCAACTGCTGGGGTGTGTAAGGCTCAATCCGCTGATCCTGAGGTCATGAAGGAAATTATTGAAGATCTACAAAATCAAAATCAAAACCTTCAACGCAGCCTTACCGAGGCAAATCGCGGTGAGAAGCAAGCTTCTGAGCAACTCGCTCAGGTTCGCGAACGACTCGAAGCGCTCGGTAAAAATCTCCTCGATGGCGGAGATGACCGTCTAGTCAAAGCGGCGGCTGACGCAGAAATCGCCAATCAACACATTAATAGACTCGAAGGAACTGTCACGCAGCTCGCTACAACCATCAACGATTACCTCCGTCAGGCGGTAGTTTCTGATCCTGATGCAAGATTGCGTGTAGAAACTTCGCTAAGAGAGCTTGACGCCGTCCTCGGACTGCGGCAGAAGCCCCGTCCCGATGTTCGTTCCGGCTCACTACAGCAGGCACGCATCGTCAGCCTCGATCAAGAAAGTGGCATGATGGTTTTGAATCTTGGTGAAAACCAAGGCGCCAAAATCGGCATGACCTTTCGCCTCACCCGTGGGCAGCAGCCCTACGGAAAAGCCATTCTCGCAGACGTCCGCAAGGGCGTCAGTGGTGCCTTTGTCGAACATCTCGACAATGTCACCGAATCACCACGCACCGGCGATATCGCCGTTCTCGAAACACAAGCATCCGCGCAGTAACCACTCACGTCCGCCGACCCATGGAAGTCAAAAGCACTACTAAATTCGTTCGTCTCTCGCCTAGAAAGGCCCGCGACGTCGCCCGGGAAATTCAAGGTCTCCCGGTCTCGAACGCCCTTGATATTTTGACCTTCACACCAAAGAAGGCAGCACAGCTCATCGGCAAGACTCTGAAGACTGCCATTGCCGATGCAGAAAATAATTTCTCGCTCGATGCTGGCACTCTCGTCATCAAAGAAGCCGTGATTGGCGGTGGCCCGCTCATTCGTCGCTTTAAGCCACGTGCGAAAGGCTCTGCCGGTCCGATCATCAAGCGCACCAGCCACATTTCAATCACTCTCGTCGGTTCTGCCCCAGAGAAGAAAAAGAAAGTCGCTCGTAAAGCCGCTGCCAAAACAGTCAAAGAAGAAGCCCCAGCTGAAGCTGCTGCTGAATAATTCGTCAATTCTCCCTTAATCTCATCCCTTACCGAACATGGGCCAAAAAGTAAATCCGATCGCATTCCGTCTCGCAGTCAACAAAGACTGGCGCTCGAAATGGTATGCCAACGGCAAAGACTACACCGATAAGCTCCACGAAGATCTCGCGATTCGTGGCTACCTGAAGAAAAAACTCCAAAATGCTGGATTGGCCCGTGTGGTCATTGAGCGCGCTTGGAACAGTGTTCGGGTAACCCTTCACACTTCTCGCCCCGGTTTGATCATCGGTCGTCAAGGCAAAGAAATTGAAGTGATGACCAAAGAAATCTCTGACCTGTGCAAAGGTGCTCAAGTCAAGATCGACATTATCGAAATTCGTAAGCCTGAGCTGGATGCTCAACTCGTTGCCGAGCAAATCGCCGTGCAGCTTGAGCGCCGGATCAGTTTCCGCCGCGCCATGAAGCGTGCACTCCAAACCGCCATGGAGTTTGGTGCAGAAGGCATCCGCCTCCGTTGTGCTGGTCGCCTCGGTGGTGCTGACATTGCCCGTGCAGAAGGATATCGCGAAGGTAAAGTGCCACTTCAAACTCTCCGTGTTCCTCTCGACTATGGTTTTGCTGAAGCTAGCACTTTGTATGGCATCATCGGCATCAAATGCTGGGTGAATAAGAAAGAAGACGACGGCACTGGCAAGCAGCCACAAGGCCGCAATGAGCGCGGAGACCGTGGTGATCGCGGTGGCCGTGGCGGAGATCGCGGAGGCGACCGTCGCCAAAACAATCGCAACTGATTTTAAATTTCAATTTTCAACAACCAACTTATTAGGAGGACCGAGCTATGCCTTTGATGCCCAAACGAACCAAGTTCCGCAAGAGCCACCGCGGAAGCCGCTCTGGTAATGCCCAGCGCGGAACTACTGTCGCCTTTGGTGACTTCGGTCTGCAAACTCTCGATCGCGGATGGATGACCAACCGCCAGATCGAAGCGTGCCGGATCGCGATTAACCGCTCTCTGAAACGGAAAGGCAAAGTCTGGATCCGGATTTTCCCACACAAGTCCATCACTTCACGTCCTCCTGAAACCCGAATGGGTAAAGGTAAAGGTGCTGTTGAAGGTTGGGTAGCCGTCATTCGCCCTGGCAACGTCCTCTTCGAAATTGGCGGTGTTCCAGAATCCGCTGCGAAAGAAGCCATGCGCCTCGCATCTTACAAGCTGGGTATCCGTACCCGCCTCGTCGTCCGCAATCCACACGCTTGATCCGTCTGATCAATTCCATTTAATCTCTTCTGAATTATGGCCAAAGCCAAAACGACTAAAGAACTTTCCGCTGTTGAGATCCAAACTCAAGTGCGCGAACTCAAGCAGGAGGCGCTCAACCTCCGTCTCCAACGCGCCACCGGCGTTTTGGAAAACCAGCTCGCATCCGCCAAGTGCGCCGCGAAACCGCTCGTCTTCTCACGGCTGCTAACGCCAAGAAGAACGCCTAATTACTCCAGACATTAACAGATTTCCTACCATGAGCGAGACTCCACAGGACACCCAAATTCACCTTCGTAAAACCCGCGTTGGCGTGGTCATTTCCAATAAAATGGATAAGACACTCGTCGTTGAGCACGTTGCCCGTGTTCCGCATCCAAAGTTTAACAAAATCGTCAAACGTTCCAAAAAATACTACGTGCATGACGAAACGAACCAGGGTGCCATTGGTGACCGCGTCCGTATCGTTGAGACCAAGCCGCTCTCCAAACTGAAGCGTTGGTCGCTCGCCGAAGTCATTTCTCATTGAGTCGGATTTCTCCGCCCTCATCTTTCTAATTTCAAATTTTAAATTCCTTTAAGTCATGATTCAGATGGAAACTATGCTCGTTGTTGCCGATAATACCGGTGCACGAAGCGCAAAAATGATCGGCGTTCTCGGCAAACGCAGCCGCACTGCCGCAATCGGCGATGTGATCACTTGCCACGTTCGCGATTCCATCCCGACCGCCGCTGTGAAAAAGGCAGTGTTGTGAAAGCCGTCGTCGTCCGAACTGCTTATCCGATCCGCCGTGCAGACGGTTCGATCCTTCGTTTCGATTCCAACGCAGTCGTTATCATCGATAAAGACAACAATCCACGTGGCACTCGGATCTTCGGACCTGTGGCTCGTGAACTTCGTGAGCGCTCGTTCATGAAAATCGTCTCCCTCGCACCCGAAGTTCTCTGAACCTAGGAAACTAATCACTCCATTTACCTCCTAATTTCATGAGCATCAAGACCCACGTCAAAAAAGGTGACCAAGTCGAAATCATCGCAGGCAATCACAAAGGCAAGCGCGGCACCGTGCTGCAAGTGAATGCGGTGAAGGGCAAAGTCGTCGTCGAAGGCGGTCGCCCAATCAAAAAAGCCGTAAAAGCCACTGAAAATGACAGTGGTGGACTTAAAACCATTGACGGCCCAGTCCATATCTCCAACGTGAAGAAAGTGGGTTGAGGCACGACGCCTTCGCCCGCGCTTAAGCGCCTGAGCAATCAGCGCTGACCCGCAAAGAAAATGAGCACACTAGCACTACAACAACACTACAAGGACAAGGTGGTCCCAGCTTTGAAAAAGAAGCTTGGTTACACCAATGCCCATCAAGTTCCACGCCTCGAAAAGATCGTGGTCACCTCCTGCATGGGCAAGTCACCGGATCGTAAAGTCGCCGTCGATGACGCCGTTAACGAAATCCAAAAAATCACTGGCCAACGCCCATCGATCACTTATTCGAAAAAGGCTGTTGCGAACTTTAAACTCCGCGAAGGTGAAGCCTTGGGAGCCCGCGTCACCCTCCGTGGTGCACGCATGTGGGAATTCCTCCATCGCTTCATCAACATCACCGCGCCAAACATCCGCGACTTCCGCGGAATTTCCTCCAAGTCTTTCGACGGCCGTGGAAACTACGCATGCGGCATCAGCGATCAATCGATTTTCCCTGAAATCGAAATCGACCAGATCAAGCGCACCATTGGTTTTGACTTGATCTTCGTCACTTCCGCTCCGACTGATGCTGAAGGGCGCGAACTGCTCACGGAACTTGGCATGCCATTCCGCGATATGAAAAAAGCAAACGAAGTTGAGGCTGCTGCCAACTAAACCCTGGAAAACAAATTTAAAGGAATCCTATTATGGCAGTTCTCTCCGATCCAATTTCTGATTTCCTCACGCGTTTCAAAAACGCGCCCGTGCTGGCAATGAAGAATTCTCCGCTCCTTATTCCAAGATCAAGGCAGACATCGCCCGCATTCTTCAGGAAGAAGGCTACCTCTGGAACTACGAAGTCGTCACTGGCGACCGTACTACGCTCAAGCTTAAGCCGAAATTCATCGACGGCCGTGCAGTTCTTACCGACCTCAAGCGCGTTTCCACTCCTGGCCGCCGTCACTATGTCGGCGCTGGTGAAGTTCCACGCGTTATGTCAGGCCTCGGCATTTCTATCCTTTCTACTTCGAAAGGTGTGATGTCCGGTGGCTCCGCCAAAAAGCAAAATCTCGGCGGCGAACTTCTCGCCAACGTCTGGTAAACCCTCACTCGTAAAAAGGAAACTAATACCATGTCACGAGTCGGACTCAAACCAATCTCTGTTCCTGCGAAAGTCGCCGTTAAGCTCGATGGTCGCACGGTCATCGTCGAAGGCCCAAAAGGCAAACTCGACTTTTCACTCCCAGAAGGCATCTCCCTGAAAAGCGAAGACGGCACGATCGTTGTCTCCCGCGCTTCTGAGCTACGCACCCATCGCGCCCTCCACGGCACCGCCCGCAGCCTCGTTCAAAACATGATCGTTGGCGTTTCGGAAGGTTTCGTGAAGGATTTGGAAATCATCGGCGTCGGTCTTCGTGCCGCTGTTAAAGGAAAAGATCTTGATCTTTCCCTGGGCCGTTCACACCCACTTCTTCACCCGATCCCATCTGGTCTCAACGTCACTGTTGTAGAAAACACCAAGATCAAGGTCGAAGGAATCGACAAGCAGCTCGTCGGTCAGTTCGCTGCCGAAGTTCGCGGCTTCTATCCACCAGAGCCATACAAAGGCAAAGGCGTTCGCTATGTCGGTGAAAAAGTTCGCCGCAAAGAAGGCAAAAGCGTCGGCAAATAAACCACAACCGTCGCCCCAAACCTCAAAACAATTACGGCACTATGAGCACTATCAATCGCAAGTCGATCCGCCGCCGCGTTCACAATCGCATCCGCCGCAAAGTATCCGGCACTGCAGAGCGTCCACGTCTGGCTGTTCACTATTCCAATCAACACATCTACGCCCAAGTCATCGACGATATGGCTGGCAAGACTTTGGTCTCCGCCTCCACGCTCGACAAGTCTTTCGAAAAGGCATCCTCGAATATCGAGAGCGCCCAGAAAGTCGGAGCACTCCTCGCAGAGCGCGCCAAGGGTTCCAACATCAGCGCCGTTGTCTTCGACCGCGGCGGTCACCTCTACCACGGTAAAGTCAAAGCCCTCGCGGATGCAGCGCGTGAAGCCGGACTCCAATTCTAACGCTCTGACCTGACACATATATCATGGTAACAATTCCAGATAACGAAACTCCAGCAATCCCGACCGAAGCGAAGCAAGCTCTCGGCCCAATCGCAGGCTCCTCCGCGCCTCAACAAGGTGGCTATCAAGGTAATCGAAGCCAAGGCGGCGGATACCAAGGTGGTGGCGGTGGTGGTCAAGGCGGCGGTCGCGTCGTGGCGGCCCACGACGTGAAGAGCGTGCTGCACCCACTGATACAGAAGGCAACGAGCTCTCCGAAAAAGTCGTTTTCATCAACCGATGCGCCAAAGTCGTCAAAGGGGGACGTCGCTTCAGTTTTTCCGCTCTTGTTGTCACTGGCAACAAAGTCGGTAAAGTCGGTCTCGGCTACGGCAAAGCAAACGAAGTATCTGACGCGATCAAAAAAGCCAGCGACGGTGCCCGTAAGGTTCTTCAGCCAATGAGCATTGTTGACGGCACGATCCCTCACGAAATCTACGCCGAATACGGCGGTGGCAAGGTTCTCCTGAAGCCAGCATCTCCGGGAACGGGGATCATCGCTGGTGGTGGTGTTCGTGCTGTCTGCGAGGCAGTTGGCATCCGTGATATCCTCGCCAAATCAATGGGTTCCTCCAACCACGCCAACGTGGTGAAAGCAACACTCAAAGCTCTTTCCCAGCTTCGCACCCGTGATCAAGTTCTCGGTGGACGCGGTAAGAAAAAGCGCGAAAAAGCCATCTGATTTCGTTAAAGGTTATTTGTTTAAAGTGATTGGGCAACCAAAACTCTTACTCCTAACCCTTAACTCCTAACTCAAAACTTCTAAAGAAAATGGAACTTCATTCATTCAGCCCCAATCCGGGATCTAAGCACCGCGTCAAACGTCTCGGTTGCGGCGAAAGCTCCGGCCACGGCAAAACTTCCTGCAAAGGTAATAAAGGGCAAAAAGCTCGCTCCGGTTCTGGCACCCGTGTCGGATTCGAGGGCGGCCAGATGCCACTTCACCGTCGTCTTCCGAAGCGCGGTTTCAACAACTACGATTTCCGCGACAAAGTTGCTGTCTTCAACGTAGGTGAACTCGACGATCTCTTTGACGCTGGAACTACCATCGACGAAGCAGCCCTCCGTGGCCAAGGCCTTGTCAATGGTGTTTGCGACAAAGTGAAAGTCTTAGGCGTTGGCGAAGTCACCAAGGCGCTCCACCTCGTGGTGGCAAATGCCAGTGCTTCCGCTCGTGAAAAGATTGAAAAAGCAGGTGGTTCTGTCACCGCGCCTACCGCTTGATTGATTCAGCCCTAACTTTTTGATTTCGGACGAGGAGGCGCGCTTGCGCTTCCTCGTCGTCTTTATAACCTACGCGTCCTTTTTCATCACCCATAGCTATGATTTCTGCGTTTACTAATACTTGGAAAATTCCTGAACTTCGCGACCGGATCATTTTCACTCTCGCTCTCATTGTCATCATCCGTCTTGGTGTTCACATTACCATTCCAGGAGTTGATGGAACTGTGATTAAAGCTTGGCTCGATAGCCAAACCAAGGATGCGGCTACCGGCGGCGGCATCACCGCATTACTTCAAGTTTTCTCTGGTGGCGGCTTACAGCAAGCTGGTATTTTTGCCTTGGGAATCATGCCTTACATTTCTGCATCCATCATGGTGCAGCTGATGACTGTGGTGGTGCCAAAGCTCGCCCGTCTTGCTCGTGAGGACGGGGGGGCGTCAAAAGATCACTCAATACACTCGCTACATCACGATTGGTATTGCTCTCGTTCAGGGCTTTTTCGTCGCGAAGTCGCTGACGAATCCTGAAAGCATTCCTTACATGTCCGGGATTGAGAAATTTGGCCTTGGTCATCAATCCCATGGC
>JAAURL010000137.1 GCA_012032235.1 Akkermansiaceae bacterium
CAACATTCCTCTCGTGGCTTAGGGCTTCACTTCATGCGATCTCGTGCTGACGCGATCGGCGCAGTGTTAGATTTCCAACATCGCACAGAGCTTACTCCCGCCCAAGGCACGAGAGCACGGTGCATCCTTTCCGAACCAGAACTATCTGCAATGCCATGAATAAAACAACTCAAAGCTCTTTAAAAAAACGCATCGCGATCGTTGATGATCATACCATGATGCGGCATGGATTAAAATGTTAGTCGAGAGTGATCCTTCACTCATCTCATGCTGGGTGGCGACATCTGTCAGTGAAGCCATAGAAATGTTAGAGAAAAATAAGCCAGACTTATTAACAGTCGATATCACTCTACCAGGGAGAAATGGTTTGGAGCTGATCAAAGATGCGCTCGCGATTCACCCTGGCTTACCAATCCTCGTGATCTCGATGCATGATGAGACGCTCTATGCACAGCGAGTTCTCAAAGCAGGTGCGAAAGGCTACATCATGAAAGACGCGCCAGATGAACAACTGCTAGCAGCCTTGCACCGCGTCGCAGACGGAGGCATTTGGGTAAGTCCGGCCATGGCAGATACGATTCTTGAAGTTTTTTCTGGAAATGCCTCTCGCAAACCAGTCGATGGAGTGCAAAAATTGAGCGATCGTGAGTTTGAAATTTTCCAACTGTTAGGCGAAGGCAAAAACACCCACCAAATCGCAGACAGCCTGCACATCAGCACGAAAACTGTCGATGTGCATAAGGCACACATCCGTGAAAAACTCAATATGCCAGACAGTGCGGCACTACTGAGCTATGCCATCCGCTGGACAGAAACGAAGCGTCTAGGTTCATTTTAGAAAATGTTAGAATCACAGTCATCTTGCTGCACTCCAGTAAAGCCCTTTCGTGAATCGCTAGCAGAAGCTACGCTTTGGCGAGCAATGGCGTGGCGTTGTGTGGGAACGATCATTGCGAGCGTTCTCGGCTGGTGGTGGCATGATCGCCTGCACTCGGTATCGACTGCGTTTTTCATGGTGGGATATTTGTTAGGTGCTTGGGATTTAGCGAAGACTGCATGGAGTGATTTTCAGCAGAAAATTTTCGATACGCACTTTCTGATGATCCTTGTGGTGCCTTGCACGGCGGCGATTGGTGCTTGGGGAGAAGGGGCGTTACTGCTTATTTTATTTTCACTCTCTGCGGTGTTAGAGAGTTATGCATTAGGTCGCACACATCGAGCGATCCATGCATTGCTTCACGGTGCGCCTAAGACGCACTGTTGATAGAAAATGATGGCACGAGAGAAATCTCCATCGAACTCGTCAAGACTGGCGACTTGCTGCGCGTCTTGCCTGGACAACAAGTGCCTGTAGATATGCAAGTCATCACTGGTGAGACTTCCTGCAATGAATCCTCCTTCACTGGCGAATCCGTTCCCGTGCCAAAAGCTCCAGGCGATACGATGCTCTCTGGCACGCTGAATGAACATGGCTTAGTCGATGGTCGTGCATTGAGCGATGCGGCTGGCAGCACCTTGCAACGCACGATTTCCTTGATCGAGCAAGCACAGGCGATGCGTTCGCCGAGCCAACGTCTAGCAGAACGCTTTAGCTCGAGATACACACTTATCGTTATCACTGCCTGCGTCGCATTGTTCCTCTACTCATGGTTGATCGATCATTGGCCGCCGTTTTTACCCACGGCTGAAACTCGCAGCGCGTTTTATCGGGCGATGACTTTGCTCGTCGTGATGTCACCTTGTGCCTTGGTGATCTCTGTGCCAGCGGCGATTCTATCAGCTATCGCTTCTGGGGCTCGCCATGGCATTCTCTTTCGCGGTGGCGCTGCTGTGGAGCGTCTGGCCGATGTGACGACGGTGGCGATGGATAAAACTGGCACGCTCACTTCTGGGCATTTGCAGCTCACCAAATGCGAAACATTTGTCGGCGATGAAAACGATATTCTAACAATTTCATCATCACTCGCTCGTGCATCGACTCATCCATTATCCCGAGCGATTGCGAGTGAGACTGTGCGAAGGCATTGGCCTGAAAAAATCGCGACGGACATCACCCAAGTTTCTGGGCAAGGAATCGAAGCAAGCATTGATGGCCAGCGTGTAAGACTCGGCAGACGCGCCTGGATCAGCGAATTTTGTAATGGCAATGCAGTGCAGCAGGCTCCGCAACCTGAAGCTGCGATGAGTGAAGTGTGGATTGGGAGCAAAAATGTGTTAGGAAGATTGCTTTTTTCCGATCAGCTTAGGCCAGAAACACCGAAAGTGTTAGAGAGTCTTCATCATCGAGGCCTGCACACCATAATGCTCACGGGAGATCGCGCCGAAGCGGCTGAGGCGATCGCTTCACAAGCCGGAGTCTCTGCGGTGAAATCTGGGCTTACCCCGAAAGATAAAGTTGCCGCCGTGCAACAACTCAAAGCTGACTCAAACGTCGTCGCGATGATCGGTGATGGTGTAAACGATGCGCCATGTCTAGCCGCCGCCGATGTGAGCATCGCCATGGGCTTGCAAGGAAGCGACGCAGCGATCGAGCAAGCTGATATTATTCTATCAGATGATCGTTTAGAAAAATTCGTCGCCGCCTATGATCTCAGCCGACGTGTGAAAAAAATCATGCGCCAGAATATTACCATCGCTCTCGGCATGATGCTGATCATGGCCGTTGCCACATGGTTTTATAGTCACCTGCATTTAGCCATGGGTGTGGCGATGCATGAGGGCAGCACCATCGCCGTTGTGCTTAATGGGCTGCGCCTGTTGAGAATGAAGCCTTCAACGAAATCTTAACTCTGCTACGACCATGATTGTCTCTGTTTTTGATACCAAATCGTACGATAAAAATATCTGTTAGAATCAAATCATGCTGACGAAATTACCTGGCGTTTTCATGACTTTCGTTTGAGTGAAGAGACCGCCTCCGCTGCAAAAGGCAGTGATGCCGTTTGCGTGTTCGTCAATGACAAGCTGGATGAATCATGCATCGAACAACTCAAAAAAGTAAATGTTAGATTCATCGCTCTACGTTGTGCGGGTTGGAACAATGTCGATATCCGAGCCGCTCAAGCGAACGAGATCAAAGTCGTTCGAGTGCCAGCATATTCACCCGCTGCAGTGGCTGAGCACGCCGTGGCTTTATTGCTGACGCTGAATCGGAAAATCCATCGAGCATACAATCGTGTTAGGGAAGGAAACTTCACTTTAGTACTGGACTTGTCGGTTTTGATTTGAAAGGCAAAACGATCGGCATCGTTGGCGCAGGAAATATTGGGCAAGCCGCAGGAGAAATCTTCTGCGGCTTCGGAATGCGCGTCCTCTGCTATGATTTATATCCACCGCTAGAATGGGCGAAGGCTCACGATGTCGAATGTGTCTCGTGGGAACTATTGCTTGCTGATAGCGACATCATTTCACTGCATCTTCCTCTAACAAATCAAACGCATCATCTCATCAATGGGGCGAGTTTGTTGCAGATGAAGCGCGGCTGCATTTTGATCAATACGGGACGCGGCGGATTGATCGATACAATAGCGCTGATCGAAGCTTTGAAAAATGGCCAACTCGGCGGCGTAGCACTGGATGTTTATGAAGAAGAAGCTGGACTATTCTTCGAGGACCATTCCGGCGAAATCCCCACCGATGAAAAGCTCGCTCGCTTGCTCACATTTCCCAACGTCCTCATCACTTCGCATCAAGGATTTCTCACTCACGAAGCCTTAAGCGAAATTGCGCACTCGACTGTAGAGAATGTCCGACGTTTTTCATGCGGTGAAGAAGCGCTCAAAGATACGGAGGTGATTGTAGCAAAGTGAGCGAATCGATTTTGCAGAAGTTCTCAATATCGGAGAAGCTTCCCTGTCGCAAAGCGTGCTTATTTCCCGCTGATTTGGTGTGGGCTGGCGTGCATATTTTTGTTGCTATTTTCGGGAAAGGATTCAAAACCGTGGCGTTGTTAGTTTTTAACAAGTCCGTAATAACTGATGAATACCCGACGTTTTGTAAGTAGTTCTTCGCTCATCCTCGCAGGATGGCTGGCAATGACATTTTTTTTCGAAGTTCCTGCGCAAAGCTACCCAAAGCTCGATAAAAAACCCGCTGCGGCTGCCGTCAAAAAGAAAGTTGATAAGGCAACAGCCGCACTAACTCGCTGATTCTATGGCAGAGGCTCCCATCATTGTGATCGCAAGCCCTTGGCACTGGAAGTCGAGGCTGGAGTTCACTTCTGGTGTGCGTGCGGTCGCTCCTCTCATCCGCCGTTTTGCGATGGCTCACACAAGGGCACTGGGTTGCAGCCGTTGAAGTACGAAGTCGCGGAGAAGAAGACCATCTGGTGGTGCCAGTGCAAGCATAGCGCAAATCCACCACTCTGTGATGGCTCGCATAAAAGCTTGCCTTGATTTGATTTGTTACCTGGGTCGATGAGCGTGGCGGACTACATTGACTCGAACAACACGTGAAGGATTCTTCCAGCTTGGAAAATGAGATTCTCCAGTCATTGTTCCGTCTGTGTCTGATTTAGTCCGAGTCGAACCCGTGGCGTTGCTCCCTACCCAGGGCGGCTGTGCGGTATTTTTAGGAGACGGTCATAAAACAATTGTGTTTTACATCGATCCTAGCGTGGGAGCTTCCATCAATGTTTCGTTGAGCGGCCAATTGCCACAGCGGCCACTCACCCACGATCTGTTTCTGATGGCGTTGCAGACCTTTGGCGCCAAAGTCTCGCGAGCTGTGATCATTCGGGTCGAGAGCGAAGCCTATCATGCACGGCTCATTTTAGAGGCTGAAAACGAGATCATGGAAAAAAAGATCGTCGAACTAGATGCGCGTCCATCAGACTGCATTGCACTGGCGGTGCGCAATGGTGCGCCCCTCTATGTGGTCAGAGAACTCTGGAATCGCTTAGACGATATGACATCCACTCTGGCAGAAATGCGTTCAAATGACGAAGGTGGCAATGGCCCTTTAGATTTAGGGATCTTGTGAGGGATTCACAATTTCGCAGGATTTTCCTGATTGCGGCCTAGTTATTGGCTGAAGTGATACGATATCAATCCCAAGCGATCACGCACAGAGACGGAAAGATCATCGTGTAATCGTCACAGGACCTGAAGCAAATGGCACGAAGTCCATCTCTATAGTGCTATATGATTGAGTCGAATGTTGTCCGGAAATCAGGTTGGTCGTTGCTGTGTCACAACCGATTTTCACCCGTAAGTAGCGAGGAATAATCGCAGGAGTATCCGTAATAAAAACGATAAAATTTGGGTCCATGGTCGTGACATTCGTGAAGGTCGTGAAAGGACCTGTCAGGGAATTTCCAGTGGTCGGCAAAAAAGTAGTGGTTCCGGCAGATCCAGAAGCGTTAAAAGCGAAAGTCAGTGTCCCACTTGATAATGTTAAGGTGATCGTTCGGTTCACCAGATCCGATGGCCCGACAGCTCCTGGGTGTCGGGCGACGGACAGATTGTAAAAAGCTTTAGGCTCAATCGGGTTTTCTAGCGTTGTGACCGCCAGTGATGGAGTGGATGCCGATGTGCCGATCCCGATGTGTCGGCGTGCAGACTTTAACTCAGCCCAGCTCTCCGATGCTAAGGTCGTAGAACGAAACACTCGAAACACCTCTCCTGAAACAATCGGTTCGCTGAAATTCCACGTTGCTGAAACCCCAGCGGACACGGCCAGGGAACCACTCGGCTGCACAACAGTCGGTAAATTTTGAGCAAATTCATTAAATGCCACCGCCGCTGCATCAGTTCGGCTGATACTAATTCCAGTAATCGTTGAACCATTATCTCCAGCCGCTATGATTGCATCAATCACTCCTTGGCTTGGCGTATCTGTCACAAGTCCGAAAACCGTATGAATGTTATTCAAACTGGGAATCGATACGCTCCCAGTAAAGAAAATCTGACTCCCGTTCGTGTTTGGCCCACTATTTGCCATTGAGAGCACGTAGGGAACATGGGTCAGCGTCGGGTGAAACTCATCTTTGAAAGTAAATCCCGGTCCGCCGCTATTATTTCCAGTGCCGGAACCAGTTTGGGCAATTTTAAAGCCCGGATTATTAACGACTCGAAAAAAATTCTCGCCGATATAAAAGCGGCGCTGTCGTAATCGCTCCTGTTTTTTCCACGATTCGGCTGCGAGTTCCTTGCGCCATCGTCATGAGATTCGCCACCGCCTGTGGGGCTTTATCGTATTGTAAATCCACAACAATCATCCCCCGCGTGGTCTGGATATTCGCCAACAGCGCCGCCTGCACAGGATTCGTTAACGCAATAAGAATTACCAAAAGTTTCATGTGGCCCAATGAATCAAAGGATCAACCAATCAACAACTGCACAATTTAAAATACCATTTTTCTCACGCTTCCGAGAGATATTCCAAGCGCCCCTCGATAAGATTTAGAAACCGTTTCAAAAATAAATCGCAAATCAACATTACGATTAAATCGATCGTTTGACATTTAAGTTTTAATCATTTGATCTAGCATCCATGATCCGCGGTGCAACCTTCCCTGAATCTGGCTCAAAGAGACGTTTGCTAGATGCTGCCGAAAAACTATTCGCCGAAAAAGGATTTGAAGCTGTCTCAGTGAGAGACATCACCGCATTGGCAAAAACGAATGTTGCTGCGGTGAATTATCACTTCGGCAGTCGTGAAGCATTGCTCGGCATGGCGATGATGCGCTACATGATTCCAGTCACCCAGGAAAGATTGGCCCGCTTAGAAAGCCTTGAAAAGAAATGGTCCGGAAAAGCAGCTCCACTGGAAGAAATCATCGATGCACTCGTGCGCCCATTGGTCAGTCAGGTAAAAAAATCAGAGCTTTCCGAACGCTTGTTTTATAAACTGATTGGCCGGATTTTCGCCCAGCAGGCTGATGATTTACCCGCGCCGATTGAGGAGCAGCTGCGGCACGTGATTGATCGCTTCATGCGGGCTTTTGCAAAAGCGCTTCCGACGGTAAGCCATGAAGATCTCATCTGGAGAATGCACTTTTTAGCAGGAGGGATGATTCACATGCTGACGCATCAAGATATGCTAAATCGACTCACCAGCGGCTCATCAGGAGAACCTTCCATGGAAGTAACACTCAGCCGCTTCATTCGCTTCGCCACGGCTGGATTGCGAGAAGGAACCAGCATAGAAAAGCCGACCAAAAAAGGACCTCAGGCAACGTTTGATTTTTAAAGATCAGTAGCGAGCAACAATTCCCTCCATCTCTGCCATCGCTTCTTCCAATTTTACCACGAAGGCGAACTGGTTGCGGCAGCGGTCGAGATTATGACCTGGGCGTTTGATTTTAAAATAAGCATCACCGTTTAGATAATCCGTTAGAAATCGGATCCCACATTCTAGAGTGAGCAGTTTCCCAGAAAAGGCGAGGTGGCTACGCTCGCATTCATTCAGGAAAGTCGCAGCCGAAAGGTAACCGCTGACCAATGCCTCGAAGCGATCTAGGCGGACGCCGATCTGGCTCACATCTGCCTCGTCCTCCCGCGTGGTCGGCGCGGCGGTGCGGACCATGTCGCCGAAGTCGTAGAGCGCGGAACCCGGCATCGTGGTATCCAGATCAATGACGCAAACACCTTCCGCCGTGCTCTCATCTAACAGCACATTATTAAGCTTCGTGTCATTGTGAGTCACGCGTTCCGGGATCGCCCCAGAAGCGATCAGATCCGTGACTCGTGAGCAATCCGCAGCACGCGCACGGGCAAAGGCAATCTCTGGCTGCACGCCGCCTGCACGATCTGCTAGATTTTTGCAAATCGCTATTTCTAAAGCTTCCAGCCGCTTGGCAGTATGGTGGAAATCAGGAATCGTTTCGTGGAGACGCTCACCAGTCAGATCCGCCGTGAGTTTTTGAAACTCACCAAACGCTTTTGCCGCTTGATAAGCTTGCTCATTCGACTGGATTTCATCGTAGCCGCGGGCGCGTTCTATAAAAGGAAAGGTGCGCCAGAGATGACCTTCCTGATCGATGGCGTATGGCTTTCCATCCCAGGCCGGAATGCAGGTGAGTGTGCGGCGATGAGCTTCTGGATGCTGGGCTGCTAGGAGACGATTTAAAGCATGCTTCGTGACGCGGTCCACGTTTTCCATGACCTGAATCGGATCTTTGAAAACGTTATCATTGAGGCGTTGGTGAATATAGCGGATGCGTGTTCCCGCCTGATCATACCAAGCACAATACGTATCGTTGATGTGCCCGGAACCGAACGGTTGCGCCTCGACAAAATCGGCCCGCATCTGAAACAACAATGAAATCGCCCGGAGATCGTGCATTAGGAAAGTGTGGCTGGATATTCGCCGGAGAGAATCAGCTTTTGGATCGATGCGACCACGTGCTGTTTATCTTCTGGATAGGTAACGCCGAACCAGTGGCTGGTTGTTTCTAGAACTTTACAATTCGCCTTTTTCTCGCGAATTAAAGTATCTACAACGGTTGGGATGTAATATTCGGATTTTTCAACATGGCCGAAAGCTGTGAGAAATTTGACAAAGTCAGCTTCTAAGAATTCAAAAAAGCTCGGCGCAAAAAGCCAGAAATTCATGGAAACTGGGCCGTCTTCGTCAATGGGATTTCTCGTCCCATCCAGCGCATTTCCCCGAACGACGCCATCGGCATCACGCTGGATTTTCACATACTCCTCCA
>JAAURL010000138.1 GCA_012032235.1 Akkermansiaceae bacterium
GTGTTTGAAGCAAGCCGATGCGATGTCAATTCGGCAACTAGAGGGATGATTCTTCGACCAGACGGTGGAAATTTACAGTTGACATGGAGACCTAACATATCCAATGACGTGAATTTCCTACAAATTCCAAGCAGTATGTGATTTGGACCTCTCTAAATTTTTCGATAGCTGTTGATCTGTTTATGCATACCGACGTGGACATAGCACTTTGATATTTTCTTATTTGGCATATTGAATTTTTTCCAAATTACTGATTAATCGTAAGCAGTTAGCAGAACTTCTGTCACATTTATTCCCAGCAGGGTTCTTCAATGGGTTTTTGTTTGTTTAAACTCTTGAACGTGTTGTGTACTAGAAGCCTTTTGGATTCTAGAAGTTTACTATCCTCCACTTCATCTAAGCTTCCGAATTTGCTTCCGATGCTTTCCATCATGACTCTCTCAATGTGTTTGATCCACCCCTTGAAGTCATTTTTTCCGGCAGCGTATTCGTTTTCATGCGCCTCTAGGCTTGAAAATCTTGCGTGATTCTGGTTCAAATCAGCAATTCTGGAGCGATTGCGAGTGCTTTTGCTGTGTTACGGATGTGTGTAGCACTCAGGCTACGCTCGCCACGGAGGAGGCGTGAGGCGGTGGAGCGGTCGATTCCGATAAGTTCCCCCCATACGCTCCCGCTCATACCGATGTTTTCAAGATGAGCGGCAAGGAACTCGTGAGGGGGCATCGTTCGCAAATCCGCTACGTGATGATCTTCATAATCCGCCGCGAGGGTAGCGAGGGTATTCAAGTAGTCGGCTTGATCTTCCGTCAAATCATGCCCTGCCATGAGGTCGATGATTTCCGTGACGCTTCCCAGCTCGATTTCATCGTGAATCGTGCGAGGCATGAGGATGCTGCAAAGTGTGGCATAGTCTTTCGGGAGTTCGGAAAAATTGGTGGGTGTTGAAGTTTTTACGGTGCGGTTCATAGCGATTTTTTCCAACGGTTCTTGCTGTATTCGGCGTGAGTGAGGATTTCCAAGATGAAGATTTTCTCGGTGTCGTAGTGGATTGCTGTGATGAGGCGGTGATGGTTTCCGGCGATGTTGAAGATGGTGACTGTTTTCCCGCTGGCTACGGTTGCGGGATCAGCGTGGGGAAAAGTTTGACGGACTTCTTGAAGGCTTCCCCAAGTGCTTTTCTTGGTGACGTCATGCCACGCTGAAAGAGAAACGGAAGCGTTAGGATGGAGCTTAGAATACTCATTGAGGCGGCGGCGGGTGATGATTCGCATGAAGTGCTATCTGTTGTCAAATTGGCAACATTTTGAAGAATGTCAAGAATATGGGCGAAATTTGGAGAAACTTCACGCCGTTTTGATCTTTGTGATTTCCGTTCCTTCATGAGCGATACTCCAAAATGCGACGGTGGACTTCTTGGAAACGAGGGTTTTGTATCGGCTGAACAAAAGCCGGGGGGTCTGGATGGCCAAGCTCCATTGCCAGTTTGCCGGGGAGCTTGGCAACTGCTTCGCGAAACTCCTTCACGGCTCTTGCTTCCGCATCGGTGATTGCCTTTTGCTTTGTACCTTCGTCGGCAAGCCGTTTCAGTTGCGTCTCAATGAATTCGGCCGCCCTGTTCTTTCAAAACAGAGGTAAATTAGTTTGATGCGGCTGTATCGTAAGAAGCGAAAAATTTCTTTTTAGACTCTTCAATCACAGGGATAGCGACTTCTTTAGCCTTCTCGGCAGCTATTAAACTGCTTGTGAGGATCAAGCCCTCTGCCGTCTGTTTTTCCTCGCCTGTATCAATTTGCCAATGTGCGTCTGCCATTACGAGTAGGCGTACGACAATAATTAAAAAAATAAGCCTACGAATTCTCATGAAAATAGGCGGCCTGTGCCGCAGCTTTGAAATTTGATCGAGTGGGTTTGAAGTAAATTCAGGTTTTTACTTATCTTCAAAACTCTCTACTCGACCAAAAGTTGCAAGATATTTTCGCTAGATATAAATTTTATCGGAATGATATCGATCCCTCGCTCAAGACGGGATTCATTCGGTGCGTGACCCTGACAGCGCTCAAAACCTGCGTCCTCGCGGCTAGACCCAAAACTCTGCCTGCGGCCATCGTCCCGGTGTGGGTCGGTTGTGTATTGGCTTGGAGATTGAGTGGAAAATTTGATTTGCTGTTGGCCATTTGCACTTTGGTCGGCTCCATCGCAATCCAGGTCGCCACGAATTTTTTCAATGATGCGATTGATGCTCGAAAAGGTGCTGACACGGCTCGTCGACTGGGTCCTACCCGCGTCACTGCTTCTGGAATGATGAAATCACAGACGGTGATGAAGATTGCTACGGCTTTTCTAGTAGTTGCCCTCAGCTGCGGAGCTGTTCTCTATCAGGCGCGAGGCTGGCCGATCATTGCGATTGGGATTCCATCGTTATTTTTAGCCTACGGCTACACGGGTGGACCTTTTCCTTTGGCTTATCGTGGGATGGGAGAATTGTTTGTTATTGGTTTTTTCGGGCTCATCGCGGTGAGTGGCACTGTCTTTATTCAAATGGGAGAGTGGCCACGAGAGGCTCTTTTGTTGGGCTTCCAAATTGGCTTATTGTCCGCGATTTTGATTTCGATCAATAATCTCCGCGATCGTGAGGAAGATGCCACCACAGGCAAACGCACCTTGGCCGTTCGCTTCGGCCCGAAGTTCGCAGTCGCTACCATTTGGTTAGAAGTGAAGGTTGCTGTTTTTTCAGGTCTGGGCTGGATCGCTTTCGGTCATCCTTCTCTAGCGATCGCGGGTGCTCCCGTCTTCCTTTTAGGATTACGCATCATTTGGGGAGTGCTAACATTTCCTCCTGGGCCTGCGTTTAATCGCTTGCTTGCATTGGGCGGCATCCAGCTCATTTTCTTCGCAGCTGCATTTCATATTGCTGCGGTGGTGATTCATTAAAAATGATTTCCGTATGATGCTGATCGATCAAAAGCCCATGATTTCTCGCTACCGCCTGAAAGCTCGTGGTTCTCTAAATGCTGTCTCAAAGCGTAGTTCTTACGAAGGCGTCTTGATCCAATTCGACGGCGGCTTCGGCTGCATTCATCCTTGGCCTGAACTAGGCGATCCACCATTAGAAAAGTGCCTAGCAGATCTGGCGGGACCGCGGCGTTGGCCGATTGTCCGCAGAGCCATTCGCTGTGCAGAGTATGACCGTGCGGCTCGCGTCTTCGATGAATCATTATTTGATGAAATGGAAGTGCCGCTCAGTCACGCGACCTTGATCAAGACTGATCCCGCGGATGTCGCATTAGCCATAGAAGCAGGATTCACCATCATCAAACTCAAAGCAGGTAAGGACTTGCTCAATGAAGCAAAATTTATCGAGACGATGGCCGCTGAATTTCCAGCACTTCGGTGGAGATTGGACTTCAACGAATCGCTCACGGCGGAGGATGCTGCAGGTTTTTTGTTAGGACTGAGTGATGTCACCCGCGCCGCTATCGATTTTGTAGAAGATCCTTGCCCATTTTCAGAAACCGCGTGGAGGGAGCTGCATCGGAAGACACAGGTCAAACTCGCCGTAGACCGTGAAGCTGCTCCACTCTCGGCAGCGGCGCACTGGATCGTCATCAAACCCGCCATCGACGAACCATTTTTGTTAGGTGAAGCGGCGATTCAAAATCATCAACGTGCGCTCCTCACCAGCTATATGGATCACCCCGTCGGGCAAGCATTTGCCGCTTGGGAAGCCGCACGGTTGGAGCTACAATTTCCCGGCCTCGTCGGCATTTGTGGTTTG
Source organism: Akkermansiaceae bacterium (assembly GCA_012032235.1). Taxonomy (GTDB): domain Bacteria; phylum Verrucomicrobiota; class Verrucomicrobiia; order Verrucomicrobiales; family Akkermansiaceae; genus Luteolibacter. The sequence continues at coordinate 3,776 of JAAURL010000138.1, forward strand.
CAGACTCATCATCTTTTCGAGCCTAACGAATTTTCCGAATTTCTCGGGTCTTGGTCTCCCAAATTTCAGGTTCCCGCAGGAACGGGAATTGGTTTTGATGATTTGCTCGATGCCCAGCCATGGACGCGTCTTTACTAACAAGTTCTAGTTTCTGGGAAAAATCGCAGTCAACACTCGGTTTTCCTGATTTGTTAGATCATGTTCTGTTCCAGACATCTGGCAGCACTGGTTTCCCAAAGTCCGTCGCCATATCAAAAAGGCGCTTCTCACTTCCGCTGCTGCGGTCAATGAACATCTCCATGTGACTCAGAAATCCTGTTGGGGATTGGCGCTGCCTCTTCATCACGTCGGTGGGTTCGGTGTAGCAGCTCGGGCTTATGAAGCGGGTTCTGGGTTTCAACATTTTACACAGCGCTGGGATGCTAAACAGTTTCATGAATGGTTAGATCATTACCAAATCACTCACACGTCTCTCGTTCCGACACAGGTGTATGATTTGGTGAAAGCGAATCGGATCGCCCCAAAATCGATTCAATCTATCGTCGTCGGTGGCGGACTTTTAGAGATTTCTATTGGGCAGGCCGCTCGCGATCTCGGCTGGCCGGTACTAGCCAGCTACGGCATGGCAGAAGCCGCTTCGCAAATCGCCACGCAACCGCTAGATCTACTAGAAAAACCGTACCAGCCAGCTCCGATTTCTATTTTGCCGATCTGGGAAATCCGAATCACTCCACAGCAGACCCTAGAAATCGCGGGACCAGCGCTGTTTTCCGGATACGTGATCGATGGTGAATTCATTTCCCGAGGAACCAGCTGGCACACAACTTCAGATTTCGTCCAGCTGGATGGGCAAATGATTTCACCATTGGGCCGCCAAGATGCACTGGTCAAAATTCTGGGTGAACTCGTCGATCCTTAGAAATTGAAACCGAGCTTTCCGCGATTTCTGATAGAAAACTAACGACTGGAAATTTTGCGATCATCGCAGTTCCTGATGAACGCACCGGGCACGTGCTCCTCCCGGTTTTTGAATCATCCCTGGATCAAAATCTCATTGCAGAGACCCTAGCGATTTACGAGAAACGAGCTCTAGGTTTTCGTCGCCTAAAGCAACCCATCATCGTTGATTCACTTCCCCGCAGCGAATTAGGAAAGCTGCAAAGAGCTGCTTTGATCCAGCAGATTTCCTCTGTGGATCGAGGATAAAATTCCCATCGCTCTCAGTTAATTCTCCGCTACATAGCGCAACATCCACTCGGCAATTTCAGCATAAATAGGATAATCGGTAACAAGAACATTGTCGTGATTTGCGCCCGGGATTTCGATCCATTTTTTGTCAGCAGCATTTGAAAAAGAGTTGAAAAGAGCTCGCCCGCATGAAAGGGGGATCACTTGGTCACCTGTGCCGTGGGCAATCAATGTTGGAATTTTAATCTTAACTGCATGGCTGCGCGGTTCGATCGCAGTGAGCGGCATACTGGTTTTCTGTTGATACACGAAGGCGGCGCCACTTGCCAGAGATCGCCCTAGTGTATCTCCAACATAGCTAGAAGCTTGGCTTTCGATGACGTTCGGGATAAAGTCGAAGCTGGAAATAATGACGAGAGCTTTCCATGGACTATCAGCTAGAGCTGCATCATGAATTGCGACAGAGCCACCCATCGACATGCCTAACAAACCTGTAGGTTGTTGATCAAAATGAAATTTTTGTGCAGCTTCTGAGAGGATGCGTGTGTTAATCCCTGCTTCTCTAACTCCGTAAGTTGCCAGCTTAGTAGGATGATCACCATGCGCGGGGAGATCCGGGATGATGCAGCGGAAACCAGCCGCGCAAAGTCTTTCGGCAATGGGGAGATAATCTTCTTTCCGCCCTTTGCGACCATGATTGAGGACAAGGTTGCCAATCATTTTACCAGGTGGTTGGAGTGTCAAACCACGTGCTAAAAGTTGTTCTCTGATTTTGATGCCACGACTGCCTAGCATACCATTAGGTTCGGGAACGCAGACGAGGCAAGGAGTGCCATCGCTGGCAGTGAATTTTTCTATCAGAATACCGTGCGCTACAGAATTTGATAGATATTCGTGGTGGTAATCCACTAGTGCTCGCCGAGGAGGACTAGCAATTTCTAAACCAGCCAAATAAATTCCACCGATTACAGCGAAAATGATTAAGAAAAACAGAGCGAAGAGAATGCTACGCCAACGCTTGCGGATGAAACTCATATGGGTGGATTCTTGATGTGAGAAAATTTGATTACACGATGAAAATTTCTGCGAAATCCGCCGACTAGTAGAAATTTCACATTCCCGGCGTTCGGTGTTTGAAGTTCCAGGCCGAACGCTCAATGCTCTGTTTAATGAATCGTCCCCGCCGCAACCGCCGCACGCCAGCTATTCGCTCGATGGTGCGTGAAACTACTCTTGGTCCCGCAGATTTTATTTTGCCGCTATTTTTCCACGAGGATGCGGAAGATACGCCGATTGCATCGATGCCGGGTGTGACGCGTTGGTCGCTAGAAAGTTTAGTCAGGGAAGCGGGAGAGGCTCATGCGCTTGGCATTCCGGCAGTGGTGCTTTTTCCAAAGATCGAGGAGTCGTTAAAAAACTCGCTGGCCGATGAATCCTTCAACGATGACGGCTTGGTGCCGCGTGCGGTTCGGACTTTGAAAGCAGCGCATCCGACGCTTTGTGTCATTACCGATGTGGCTTTAGATCCCTACAATTCGGATGGGCATGATGGAATCGTCGAGCGAAATTCATCCGGCGAATTGGAAATTCTAAATGACGAGACTGTTGCGATACTCTGTCAGCAAGCTCTAAGCCATGCCCGTGCTGGAGCCGACGTTGTTTCTCCATCCGACATGATGGATGGGCGGGTCGCTGCGATCCGGGAAGCTCTTGACGACGAAGATTTCACCCACGTTTCCATCCTAAGCTACACCGCGAAATACGCCTCCGCGCTTTATGGTCCTTTCCGTGGCGCGTTAGATTCCGCACCGAAAGATGGCGATAAAAAAACCTATCAGATGGATCCAGCAAACTCCCGGGAAGCAATCCGCGAGGCCATGTTGGACGAGGCAGAAAGCGCCGACATCTTGATGGTGAAACCTGCCGGAATGTATTTGGACATCATCACGAAAGTCCGTGATACGACGACTTTACCCATCGCGGCCTATCAAGTCAGCGGCGAATATCTCATGCTTAAATGCGCCGCTACCAGTGGCTGGCTGGAAGAGAGAGACATCGTCTTGGAATCACTCATTTCGATCAAACGAGCCGGAGCAGACATCATCCTAACCTATTTTGCGAAGCAGGTCTGCGAGTGGTTGAAGGCCAAATGATCGAACCTTTCTCCCGGCATGATTGGACATCGGCTCAGCCTTCTCCGGGAGGAGCGATGACGATGACTCGTTCCACGCCGTGCTTGGAAAACTCTTCCCAATAGCGTTTCTCCCAAGCCACTGTTTTGGAGCGGCGTTGCTCTTCCGTGAGTTTTCCCATTCGGCAAAGCCAATCTGGCGGGTGAGATCCCGATCTGATAGGCGCACGGCCAATTCGTCCCAGAAACTTTCATTGCGGAATTCTTCGTAGCATTCGTGATAAAAAAGACGCTCTTCCATTTCCTCCCTCACCCGGAAACGCTGGCTTTCCTCGTCGAATTCCACCCAATCTGCTAGGCCGGAATGCCCGGCTTTTTCGAGAATTTTACTCTCCAAGTCCTCAAACGCAGAAACCTGATCGCTAGCCGTTTCCTTTTGATTCCACGATGCGACATTGGCCGCCAGGCTGACCATTTCGACCAACGTGGCAAGTTCTTGATCTGAGAGGCGCAGGTGCATTTGCCGACGAGGAAACCACCGCTGCGATTTATTCGCAAGCTTGCATCACTCCGAGCTTGATCTTCTGAAATTCTCGCGGCAATTTCTCGTCCCCCGCATGAATGCACGAGTAGCTCAGCGGTAGAGCGGTCCGCTTACACCGGATTGGTCGGCGGTTCGATCCCGTCCTCGTGTACCACTTCTTAAAAACGCCAAACGTCTAGCGTTCTCCCCATCCGGCAAATTTTTGGCGACTCGTCGATCACGCCACGCCGTAGCCATCCATCGCTCCATTCTACCCAATCCGCGCGACCAGGCTCCATGAATGAGCCAGTATTGATGATGCAGCGGCCATTTCTCTCCCAGCTCCCTGCGCGATGAAAGTGCCCGATGATGAGCATCTCGGAATTCGGGAAATAACGATCACAAAATTCCGCCCCAGCTTTTCCCTGGGAGAACCACGACTCGATGATTTTGATAGCACGCTTTGGCGGCACCACGGCGTCCCACGCACGTTGGGCGAAATTACACCCGGTGGGATGATCGATGGAGCGCAGCTCCCGGGAGATTTTCCGTGCGAGACGCAGTCGCTCTTCAATATCCTTGTCCGCTTCTGGATGCTCCTTCCACATTTCTAACACTCGTTCCTCGTGGATCAAAATTTCCCGCTTCCACGGTGATCCATCGAATAGCAAGGCATCGCCATGAGTGATCACGATTCTCCCTCCTGCCAGCTCTACGTAACCCGGTCCGGCCAGCCGGGATCATGATTTCCCGATAGGAAAATCGCCTCCGCTCCCTCCTCCGCACAGAGCCAGCGCAGTTCTTCTAACATTTCTGTGGCACGCTTCAGAAAAACTTTCGCCAGCTCTTGCCAAGTATCTCCATTGAAAATGATAGTCCCAGCTCCCGCGATCAATGGCCTTAACGCAGAGACATTTTCGATTCGGGACACCTTATGACCGAGGTGCAAATCTGATAGCACCCGAACTGGCTCATTCACTCGCAATCCGGCGCTGTCGCACCGCCTCAAACAAACAAACTCCCC
>JAAURL010000139.1 GCA_012032235.1 Akkermansiaceae bacterium
CCGTCTATAGGCTTTTTATCCGCAAACTCGGCTTGGGAGAAACTCGGCTGGTGGGTCACGCTGGACATCCAGCAGCAGCCATGCCGGAAAATGGATGAATTGGGATTAAATCAGCGTTTCCTTAAACGGAGGAGACCTCGGGGATGTGCTCAGGGGAGCCCTGATCGGAGGTATTTCAGGCGCTTTGACGGGATCATTGCACAACGTGGGTGGCACATTAGCGCTCGATGCTGCCAATGTCGCCGGCCACGGCGTCATCGGCGGAGCTACCAATGTGGCTATGGGTGGGAAATTCCAAGACGGGTTTCTTTCCGGTGCCCTGGCCGCAGCAACAGCCAAGACCGGACTCACCGATCCAAACACAGATGTGGGTCGTAGCCTTGGTTTCGCCGGCCGCACGGCCATCGCCTCAATCGCAGGCGGCACCGCCTCAGTAATCGGCGGCGGGAAATTCGCCAATGGGGCCATGACAGGGGCGATGACTCATATGCTGAATGCGGAAGCAGCTAAGAAATTGAAGGTGGGAGCTTATGCGGATGGTGCTGCCAATGGCAACCATACGAATGCTTTCAAGCATAGATCAGAATTAGGAGCAGGAAAGAATACATTTGGATTCTCGTCTCTTAGAACTCTAATTGACGGATTAATGCCATTTAAGAATATTGATTCTTTAGATATTCATGGTCATGGATTTCCAGAATATTTAGCTACCGGAGATCCCAATACTAGAATTTATGAAGAAGGCTATTCAACTTTGGCTGGCCGAATCGCTGGCGGAGATATTAGTGTTGCAAAAAATGGGAAGATTACAATATTTGCGTGCAATCAAGATACGCCTGTAACAGAACTTTCCAACATAAATAGTAATGCGAAATATTTTGCAGCAATGCTAAATTATCATGGCCGAGGTGATATCATCGTTACAGCTGCTAATGGTCATGTATCACCTAATGTGATCGGGCCAGAAAAATATGCTCATGTATATGATGGAGGAAAACGGTTTACGAGCTATCAATATGGTAAAGAAATTGGTCATTCAAACAAACTTAATTATGCAAGGTAGTAGTATTTCATTAAAATACAAGTTAATCTTAGTTTTCATACTTATTGGCATGATTGGCAATGCAAGCTCAGAAATTCTTAGGATAGATATTTCTGTGGGTTCCCCCTTGTCGGAGGCAATTTTCACAATTATGAAAAAAAATTACCCGTTGATTGCAAGCCGACTGAGTAGCTCAGAGAAACTGACGAGAATTGATACGTTTTTATTAAAAGACAAAAAAGTATTATATGTGGAATCGAAAGCTAGTTGTTTTGGCGATACATTTGAGGTGGCGAAGATTTCGCTCTTTGATGTTTCTAAAGTCGAAAGCGTTAAAAAAGAGGAGCTAAAATTTTCAACTTGCTTTGATCTGGAAAAGTTAATCCTCCATGATAATAAAGCAAAGTGAATGGGGGCAGAGTAGCATGGAAAGGGTCAGTTGGCATGAAAGGGCTCGCGAGGGCACCTTCGGTCTGCTACAAGGGCGGGTGAAGGCTCATGGATAGGGTCAGTCCTCGCATGGTAACATGGATAGGGTCAGTCCTCGCATAGTAACATTTTTCTTGATCTGGGTGGAGAATTATCAAGGATCAGGCATGGCTAGACCATTGCGCTTTGTCTATTCGGGGGCTGTCTATCACGTGATGGCTCGTGGCGATGGCGGGAAGGCGATCTTTATCGAGAAGCAAATTACGAGACAAATTACGAGAGACACAAATAATCAAGTATTCTTCTTGCCCCGTTCCCTTCATTCTGTCTTCCTCCCTCCATGCCACGTAAGCGATTCATTGTTCCTTGGGCTCATTCTGAAACCAAACCAGCGATCTATCACTGCATCGCTCGGGTCGTCGATAAGCGTTTTGCCTTTTCCCATGAAGATAAAGAGCAATTTCGCATCTACATGCGCATGATGGAAAATTTCTCCGGCTGCCGCGTGCTGGCCTACTGCGTGATGTGCAATCACTTCCATTTGCTGTTAGAAATCCCTCCGCAGCCGAAGGCTCCGCTCACCGATGAACAACTGCTCAAACGCCTTTCCGCCCTCTACTCAAAAGCATTTGTCGCCACCATCGCAAAGGAACTCGCCGCCGCTCGTGACCTCGTTTCCCAGGGAAATGCTGTGGATGGTGAAGCCTACGTACAGCTCATTCATCAGCGATTCACCTATCGGATGCACAGCTTGAGCGAGTTCATGAAAACTCTCCTTCAGCGCTTCACCCGCTGGCACAACACCCGCACCAGCCGTCGCGGAAATCTGTGGGAAGAAACATTCAAAAGCGTCATCGTGCAAGACGGCCTCGCCTCCAAAACCATGGCCGCCTACATCGATCTCAATCCTGTTAGGGCTGGTATGGTCACCGATCCCGCAGACTACCGCTGGAGCAGTTATGGCGAAGCGATGGGAGCGACTGGCAAAAGCGGCGCCAAGGCCAAAGCAGGCCTCGTGCGCGCCATCATGGCCGAAAAAGGTTGCGAAGCCGATGCACGGCACTGGCCAGGCAAAATTTCCAGAAACTACCGCTTGCTCCTGTTAGAAGAAGGCCAGGAAATCACTCAAGAAAAAGTCAATGCCCAAGGAAAACGAGTCACTCAAGTCATCAGAAAAGGCATGAAACCTCAGCAAGCAAGGTCCGAAACCGAGCACCTCGCCGCAGGAAAAACGATCGCTTTGCGTAAAATGCTACGCTGGAAAGTCCGCTATTTCACCGACGGAGCCGTGATTGGGAGCCGAGCATTCGTCGATGACTACTTCGCCCAATGCCGCGACCGATTCGGTCCAAAGCGCAAGACTGGCGCCCGCAAACTCCGCGGCAACGCCACCGCCGCTGCAGACCTACTCTGGAGCCTGCGCGACCTGAGAGCAGACCTTTGATGTCGCAATGGTTTTTTAGACAAGGTCAGATGGCGCAGGGCATCGACACTTGAAAATAGCGTATAAGCTCTGATTTTACGCTATTTTCAAGTGTAGATGCCCTGGGACCACTGCTGGAGCGGGATTGCAAGCTGGACAGCTAGAAAAACTCATTTCAACGTCCGCGCATGACTTTAGATAACGGATTCGCACCGCGTGGCGGAAAAGGAGAGATCGAAGAAGGAGCAGACTTCGCCCCAAAATTCGACGCTGATGGCCTAATCGCTGCGATGGCAATCGATGCCACGACCAATGAACCACTCATGCTAGCCTACATGAACGTGGAATCACTACGGCGGACACTTGAAATCGGCGAGGCCGTTTACTGGTCACGCTCACGCCAAGAATTCTGGCATAAAGGAGCGACATCCGGCCACACCCAGCGAATCGTAGAAATCCGCACGGATTGCGATCAAGACGCTCTCGTTTTAGTCGTCGAGCAAATCGGCGCAGGAGCCTGCCACACCGGGAGAAATTCCTGTTTCTACCGGAAAGTCGTAGTCGGGAAAGACGGCGCGGGAGTGAAGCTGGAGCAAACCGAGAGCGGGAAATCCTTCGATCCCGCAGCTGTCTACGGGAAGCATTAATTTTTAGTGCGCATCGAAGAAATCGATCACACGCCGTTGACCATTCAAGTGCTTGGGGAATGCTGGCTTCAGGATGGTGCTCGTGCATTCGGTGTCGAGGGAGATCCCATTTCGTCAAGGGAGATCTTCTGACTCATTTTAAAAAATGCGACCTGAGAAAATTTCGCAGTTGCATTTGCCAATTTTCTCCTCTAGTTCTCCCGCCCCGCACGTCAGAGCACACCGCTAGGCACCGAGGCAGCACATTCATTTTCCCGCGAAGGAGGACCCCATGAACATCATCAACAAGATCGAATCAGAACAATTGAAGCAAGACGTCGCCGAGTTCAACGTCGGAGACACCGTGAAGGTCCACTGCCGTGTTATCGAAGGCGGAAAAGAGCGTATCCAGATCTTCGCCGGTCTTGTGATCGCCCGTGGTGGTTCCGGTGTGAATGCTGCGTTCACTGTGCGTAAAATTTCCTACGGCGAAGGCGTCGAGCGCGTTTTCCCACTTCACACTCCACGGATCGCAAAAATCGAAGTCACGAACAAAGGAAAAGTCCGCCGCGCGAAACTCCACTATCTCCGTGAGCGCGTCGGCAAGCGCGCCCTCCTCGTCAAAAGCGCGACTGATCCATCGCCGATTCTGTTTTCTAAAGCGCCTCGCCCGAATTTTCGAGCGGGGTGTTTTGTTTTCCGCTTTCCCGTAGCGCGAGTCCGCGCCAATTTCCCGCCGTGCGCATTCCTATTCCAATCGTGATTTTGCTGATCATCGCCGTCATCAGCGGGCTTTGGTGGAGCAATACGCGGCATATGGATTTTCTCACTCCTCCGTCTGAAGCACAGCTGCAGGAAATCCGCCGCAAAGCCGAGGCGACGATGCCAAAGGAAGAAAAGCCCGATGCGATTTCAGTCCCAAAGCTGGTAAAAGTTACCGCGCCACCACCAGAACCAGTCGAACCGCCCAAACCCGTCATCGATCTGGGCGATCTGACAAGCTCACCGAATTTACAGAACTACGCTGAACGCACACCAAAAGGGAGTTCCCATTTGATCGAGCTGGCGACGGCTCTTCAGGAAAAAGGCGAGCTACAACGGGCCTTACTAGCCTGGGAACGCGTCATCGACCTCACCAAACCAGATCCGGCGCAGGCAGCAACCGCTTTTGATGCCATCAAAAAACTACGCTCATCCCTCCCAACTTGGAATAGGAGTCCAGAAACGGCGATCCAGATCACACTCCGAGCCAGCACGGGCAAAAAACAGGCGAAAACTCTCACGCCCATTTTAGAATCCGTCGCCCGTGATATCGAAGCCGCGTCATCAGGAATTTTAAAAATCAAAACCTCCATCAAAATCGGCAAAACCAGCACCAAGGGCCAATCGCCGGTTGCCGTCTGGCTGAAAGGAGTCGATGAGAAATCCACTTCCACCGAGGTTGTCTCTTTCACGCTAAATCCTTCGGAAGACCTGAAAAGCACTTTGCTAAAAACAGTTTATCAGCTCGTGACCAACCACATCTCCCGCTCTACAGCATACACGCCGCCCGCGAATTTGACGGCTGTGGAAAATCCACAAGAAGCACTATCCTACCGGATTACTCGCCTCTGCTGGAATGAATTTGCCGCTGCGCTCAACGCATCAGCCAAGAAAACTCAACAATAAGCGAAAAAATACTCCTAAAGTTTTGGACCACACAGCGTTCTGGTCTAGCGTTGGGCACTTTTATCCAGCCACACATGATTTTTCGCCATATCAGTTTTATCACGATCATTACCTGCCTGGCACTGGCTGTGGACACGGCTCCAGCCGAAGAATCTCCTGCTGAGGTGGCAAAGCCTTCGGTGACAAAAATCGATGAGACGCGCTATCAAATTGGCGAGGTCGTCTTTGATCAAAAGACCCGGGAAATTCGCTTCCCGGCACGGGTCAATATGGTCGAGGGGTTGATAGAATTTCTCGTCGTCCATCAAAATGGCAAAGTTCACGAGGCTTTGCTTTCTACCGAAATCTCCCCGACGCACTTGAATCTCGCGTTCACTTTGTTGCGCTATCCTCCATCGCGCGAACTCTATCCATTACCCAGCGCCACAGGCGGTGCTTCTGGTAACTACCCCGAAGTCCCCGCTGACATCAAGGCCGCCGCCCGGGTGAACGTAGAGCTGGAGTGGAGCGAAAACGAAAAAATCAAGCGGTTGCCTGCCAACGAATGCATTCAGCACGCCGTGAAAACCACCGCCATGTCGGCAGGCCCATGGGTCTATGGCGGATCCAATATCGATCACGGGAAATTTGCGGCTGAAACCACGGGAGACGTCATCGATATTTTCACATCCCCCGCAGCGATTTTAAACTACCCCGGCGATGAACGTTCTGATGACACCGTCTGGATCCCATTTCCCAAACGCATTCCAGCTGAAGGCACCCCGATTACCGTTATCATCACCCCTTTTCAAAACGCTAACCTCATTCCGAAACCATGAAACTCATCCCTGCAATCGTCATCCTAAGTACCGCGTTCAGCTGCGCTGCTGAAAAAAACCACGAGTCGATCAAACAAGAAATCCGCCAAGCCATCGTTCGTGGAAATTCATGGCTAAAATCCCAGCAAAAGCCAGAGGGCTACTGGGACATCGATGGCACACCAGCCTTCACTTCCCTAGCCCTAACCGCGGCAGTTCAAGATCCTAGCCTAGATAAAAATGCAAAATTTCCCGAGCATATCGAAAAAGGCTTCAACTGGTTAGTCACCCAGCAAAAACCAGATGGCGGCATCTACAACAACGGCCTCTCCGTCTATAATACCGCCACCGCAGTCACAGCCATGGTCGCGGCCAAACGCGAAGCTTACGAACCCGCCATTGTCAAAGGCCGCAAACACCTCATCGATAACCAATGGGATATCGATAAGAAAAAAGAAGCTGACAATCCAAACGACGGCGGAGTCGGCTACGGCTCAAAAAAAGATCGCGCGGATATGTCGAACACCTATCTCGCCATCGAATCACTCGCCCTTTCTAAAAAATCATCGACGATGGGAAACACGGCGATCAACCCGACCTAGACTGGGACGCCGCCGTCACATTCCTAACACGTTGCCAGAATCTCCAGCAAACGAACAAAAGCGAGTGGGCTTCTGACGATACGAAAAACAAAGGCGGATTTGTCTATGGGCCCAATGAAACCAAAGCAGGAGAGGAAAAACTCCCCGATGGACGCACCTCTTTGCGCTCCTACGGCTCCATGTCCTACGCCGGACTTCTCTCCATGATCTACGCCAAAGTCAGTGCAGATGATCCCCGCGTCGTCGCCGTGAAAGAATGGCTCAGCAAAAACTACACGATTTCAGAGAATCCCAAATATGGGTGACCAAGGACTCTATTATTACTATCAGACCATGGCCAAGGCACTCACCGCTGCCAATATCAACGAGCTCAAACTCGAAAACGGAAATACCGTGGATTGGCGGAGTGAACTCGGTGAAAAACTTCTCACCCTACAACGCGAAGACGGCTCCTGGGTCAACCAAAACGGACGCTGGATGGAATCCAACCCGATCCTCGTCACCGCCTACACCGTAATGGCCCTAGAGCAAGTCTATGCGTCAATTCCCGAATAATCGCATCTCACCAATTATTACAATTCATTTAAGCGAGCCGTACGATTCATTTAAGCGAAGCCATATCAAAAAAAATTCATCAATATCGAAAAAAATGTTGTTCCGCCACTTGACTTTTCATGGGCCTAACCGAGAAAACCCTTCTAACAAAGTCGTTTTAACTTTACGCTCCCCAATCAAATCACCATGGCAACAATTACCAAACGCGAACTCGTCATTAAAATCACAGATCGAGTCGGCTCCAAAGGGCTTGAACTGACTCAGCAAGATGTGCTCGAAGTCGTCCAAACTCTCATCGATGAAGTTACCGAGTCACTTTCACAAGGTGACACTGTTGTGATGCGGAATTTCGGCGCATTTGTCGTGCGTGAAATGAAAGCAAAAATCGGGCGCAATCCAAAGAGCCCGGAAAAAGACGTGCCCATCCCAGCCCGCGCGGCAGTGAAATTCAAACCTGGTAAGGAGATGAAAGAAAAAGTCGCAACCACTCTCCAAGTCATCCGAGAGCGCAAATAATCTCCCTCTACATTTTGAAAAACCCAGCTATCCGCCTAACCGTCGCCAGCATCGCGGTGGCTTTGTGTTTCACCTCATGCTTCTCCCGCCCCGGCGGCTACGATGGCTACATGACCCGCTCCTACACGGTGCGCGGCCAGCATTATCAGCCGCTGAGCGTGGAAGAAGCGCTGGACTACGATGAAACTGGCGGCTGCTCTTGGTATGACGAGTCTTCCTTTTTCGGCCTCAAACGCGGCACCACTTCATTGGGAGAAAAAGTCCAGCCCTGGCATCTCACAGGCGCGCACAAAACCCTGCCGCTCCCCTGTCTGGTCAAAGTCACCAATGTAGAAAACGGGAAATCTCTAAAAGTCCGCATCAATGATCGCGGTCCTTTCATCCCTGGGAGAATTCTAGATGTGACACCGCGAGCCGCTAAAAAGCTAGGCTTCAAGGAACAAGGCATTACCCAAACCCGCGTTGAAGTCATTTCCGTGGGAGATGGTTCTCACAAAAGGAAAAAACGCGGCTGGTTTTTTTGAAGATCCATTGATCGGCAACGAGAAATTTTTAGGTTACCAACCTGTCGGTCATGTGCCGAAGAACTGTCCAAACCGCCTTATTGAGCACCGGTTCATCTGAGACGGACCAGATCCCGATGTGAGAGATGCTCACCAAATCCGCTTCACGCCGTAGTGATCGAAAATTTCATCCGAACCTATCACCCTGAGTTTGCCAGCCAGAGCCTGCGCGATTAACATCCGATCAAACGGATCTTTGTGATGAAATGGTAGATCTTGGATCAAACGGCAGCTTGCTAAATCCACGCAGATGAGCTGGAACTTTTGCTTCTCCATCCAGACCCACAGGCTTTTTTCCCAATCCACTGGAACCTCAAGACCTGCAAAACCGCCCCGCGACATCTTTAGCCCGACTTCCCACAGGCTCAC
>JAAURL010000140.1 GCA_012032235.1 Akkermansiaceae bacterium
GAGCCGTTTGAAGAGGACCAGCGTCTTCGAATCCTGATCGGCCGTCGCACGTGCTGGAGTTCTTCGTGCAGAAACGACGCGTAGATGATCGGGCCGGCGAAGCTGCTCGCGCGGACGATCTCGCAGACGTCGTAGACGAGACCCTCGGCTTTTAATTCCAGAATCAACCCGATCCGGCCGCTGGCCGCCGTGAGCGCCTCCCCCAGCGTCGGCAGCGTCTGGCCGCCGCCAGCATCCAGCTTCCGGATGTCCTCCAGCGTCATCTCGGCCACGAGCCCCCTGCCCGGTTCGTCGTGCGGTCCACACTCTCATCGTGCAGCAGGACAAGCGCGCCGTCGGCGGTCCGCCGGACGTCCACCTCAGTGAGTGCGCACCCGAGCGCGATGGCCCGTTCGATCGAGGCCAGCGTGTTCTCCGGCGCATGGCCGCAGGCACCGCGATGGCCGATGCACAGTGCCTTCCTGTCAGGACTTTCTTTTGTCATGCGACTGCCCTACCATAGCAGCGTGGCGGAGAAAAAAGCCAAGAAAGCGTCGCTGCCCAAAGGTACCAGACAACGACGGAAACCAGCCGGCGCGTCGACCGGTTTGGCTGCAACCGAACTCCAAGCCGCTGCACCTCCACCAGATGTTGCCGAACTGCATCGAGCGATCGAAGGTGACAGCGGAAAGGTCCTCGCGATCTATCGGGAACCCTATGGTGGACGCTGGGTGATGCTGGCAGCTTTGCCTATTGCACTCGTTGAGCCGACCCCCTTTCAACGCAACCTCTCCGACACACATGTTCGCAAATTGGAACTCGTGATCGGGAAGATCGGGCGGTTTCTCGATCCGATCATTGCGGTACGTGCACCTGCGGAGGGGGGTAAGGGGGAAAAGGAGGCAAAGGGGGACGTGAAATACTGGACACCGAACGGCAACCATCGGCTCTCGGCCATGAAGACGCTGGGGGCGAAGAGCATCGTCGCGATTGTGGTGCCGGAAGCGGCTGCGGCCTATCAGATTCTCGCTATGAACACCGAGAAGGCGCACAATCTGCGCGAAAAATCTCTCGAAGTCATCCGTATGTACAAGGAACTGGCGCGACTCGATGACGCGACGGAAGAAACCTATGCCTTGGAGTTCGAGGAGCCGGCCTTCATTACGCTGGGCCTGTGCTATGAAGAACGACCCAGATTCAGCGGCGGGGCCTATCATCCGGTGTTGAAACGGGTGGATGAATTTCTGAAGAAACCGATGCGCGCGGCGATTGAACTGCGGCGGGAACGGGCAAAGACCGTGCTGGCGCTGGACAATCAGATCGTCGAGCAGGTTGAGGCGCTTAAAGCGAAAGGTCTGACGAGTCCTTATCTCAAGAGCTTCGTGGTCGCACGGGGTAAATCCCGATTCGGGTTTCCCGGGCCAAAAGGATGCCGTTCCTCTCTCATTTGATGAGGCCTTCGACCGGATGGCGACCGCAACGGCCAAATTCAACCCCGAGAAGATCAAGATGGAAGACGTGGCCCGCTCGGGCGGCGCAGTCGATGAGGCCGAGTAACCGCTCCATCACCTGATCTCCCCACCTTGCCCTTTCTCTCGAAGCCCCTTTAGAATACCTGTCCTAGCAGGATGCTGAAAAAGTCCGCCAGCAGCGTTCTCGCATCGTTCAGACCTCGACGTACCCCAGGGGTACGCCTCGGCCCTTCACTCGCTGCGGCCTTGCTAGACGGCCTTTTTGAGCATCCTGCGCAAGTGTTCTCCATTGTGCCACAAGTGCGGACCATCGAATGTTTCGCGTGCCAACATAGTTTTTCCGCGGTCTCCTAGACAGAATCGGCTGGCGACGTTTATTTCCATATACGGAGGTGGTGTCATGGGTCTTGCTGATAACAAATGTATCCCCTGTCGCGGTGGTGTACCGCCAGTCCCGGCGGATCGCGTGCAGGCTCTGCTGAAAGAGCTAGGGCGCGGGTGGTCGCTGAACCAGGCCGGCCATCTTGAGCGCCTATATACGTTCAAGGATTTCGTCCAGGCCTTGGCCTACGTGAACAAGGTGGGTGCCGTGGCAGAAGCGGAAGGCCACCATCCCGATCTCTATCTCGCCTGGGGCAAGTGCAGGGTCGAGATCTGGACGCACAAGATCAATGGCCTGACGGAGAGCGACTTTTACATGGCCGCCAAAGCCAACCGCAGCGGCAACCGGCCCAGCCATGAACACGCGGCCATCTATCTCGATCGGGCCATCGGAGTTTCTGCTTTTGACTTCTTCGATTCCCTTGCTTCCTCCCAGTTTCGCCAATGCTGTGGTAACATTGGAGTTCATCGCATTCCGTAAAAAACCAAACACGGAGAACAGGGTAGATTTTCCTGTGCCATTGGCACCTACCAAAATCACAAACCGAGGAATGTCTCGCATTTCCAACTCACGAAACGCACGGAAGTTTTTTAAGCGAAGGTATTCGATTTGCATCTAATAAGTATTGGTTTTGGGATGAATAAAATTTTTCGAATTTACAGACTACTCATCTAGCAAGGTGCTGCGCGTGAACAGGGAAATCACATGCACTCCACGAGCTTCGATCGCTTGGCGGCCACCTTCTTCGCGATCCACTAGCACGAGGCAAAAGGCTACTTTTCCACCCTCTCTCTCGATTGCATCAATGGCTTTCAGCGTCGATCCGCCGGTGGTGATCACATCGTCCACCACGATGATGCTATTGCCGGATTGGAAATTTCCTTCGATCTGTTTCCCTGCTCCGTGGCCTTTTGGCTCCTTCCGGACAGTGAAAACTTGCAGTGCTTCGTCAGGATTTTTCATCGCTGAGGCCATGCCGACTGCCAAAGAAATAGGATCAGCTCCCAGCGTCATCCCGCCGATTGCGTTGATTTTTAAATGCTCTGAGTGAATTTTTGACCTCACCGCATGCCACCCCAGATCACCAATGAGCAGCGCACCAAATGGATCCATCGCAGTCACGCGGCAGTCGATATAAAGATCACTTTGCTGTCCCGAAGCGAGGGTGAAGCTTCCTGTGCGGACGGATTTTTCAAGCAGGAGTTTTTTTAAAGCTAGAGCAGTTTGAAACATGGCGCGATGATTGAGAACACGCACCCATCTGGCAAGCTTTAGGGCGATTTCTCTCCAGCATGATTCGCCCACGCTTTAAAAAGCGCCATTGAATTTCCGACCTGCCCAGAAAACTCCTAACAAAATCACCAGTGCACCGATGGTCGCCCAATGTGACCACAGTGGGACACGGGTTTCCAGCGGACGCGGCTCTGGTAGCGCGCTGATTTCTTTGACGAGATCGGCTAGCTGGCCGGGCTGGATGATACGACCACGGGAGACTTTCGCCATTTCTTCTAACACTTCGGGGCGTGCAGGCTGGCCGATTTTTTCTAGCTCCGCCCCCTGTGCAATGATCGAAGTTTCTAATGGCTTATCCTCTGCTCCAGTGGCTGTGGCGCGGAGTTTCCAGGTGCCAGGAAGATCGATTTTAAAACGCCCACTGTAGGCTCCCCAGGCGCTTTCATTTTTCTGAAGCTCGATCCGCTGAGTGCGGCCATCGGGAGCGGTGAGGTCTACTGCGACGTTACCTTCTTTGAGTGGTGCGCCGTTTGGATCGAATGCATTTGCATTGAGCGTGACCGTCGCGCCGGGTGCGGGGCGCTCGGGATTAAAAAATAGGCGCACTCTTTGTCCGGAGGCCATGTTTCGCTGATAGGACATCCAGCGTGCAACTTGTCCCCAGAAGCGGTAGTGATAAAGGTCTTCCACGCCGCGCCGCCAACGCCACGCGGAGTCGATGCCCATGAATAAAACTTTCCCGCTCCCGGCGGGTTTAGTGACAAGGAGCGGTGTCGGACCGAATTTGCCACGGCGATTTCCATGCACCGCTAGCACTTCCGCGCCGCCTTTGGCCTTTACGACAGGAGCGTGCCAGTAAAAACCGGGAAGACGACGCCAGATCTCAGGATTTTCCTCTTCGTTATTTCCTAACAAAGTCAGCAAGGAAGAGCGGCCTTCTGTAGTGAGACTCAGCGGCGCTGGCAGGGATTCTGCTAGGCCCTCCCGATTTGTATCATCTAAAATGACGGGAAGGAGATCTGATAGATCTGTGTCCAACAGGGAGAATTGATTCCCTTGCGAACCAGGCATGAAGATGAGACCTGATGCTTGATTTTCCACCAGCCCGCGAATGAGTGTGCATTGCTCCTTGGTCAGTTGATTTTGATTCATGCCGACGTCACCGATGAAAATGACATCGTATTTAGCGAGGTCTTCGAGCTTTTTGGGAAATTCTGTTAGATAGTCTTTCCCATCTCCCATTCCCAGCGAGGGATGAAATAGCAGGCAGGAAAGCTCTACACCGGGATCGCGGGAAAGTGCATTTCTCAGGAAGCGAAATTCCCAACGCGGTAGGCTTTCGATGACAAGCACACGAATTTTCTCGGGGCGTCCTGCGATGGTGAATTTTCGAGAGTTATTCGTTTCGACTAGCTCACCATCGGCCACAGGGATGGAGATTTCCAACGTCGAAGTTCCTCCCTTTTCTAAACGCCAGAGAATGGAATCGTAAGTTTCTGCGTTCGGTGGGACGAACGATGTTTTTGGTGCGCTCCTTGCCAGATTCATCGCGCAGGCGGACAATGGTCCGAACTGTACGATCCAGTGATGAGCGGATGGAAAATGGGATTTGCACATTTTCTCCCACGATGCCGTATGTCGGCGCGGTAACGGACAAGAGATCGAGATCCGGCAGCCGTACATTGCTCCCGACAGAAATTGGGAAAAGCGGCACACCGCGCAGGCGGAGTTTTTGCGCTGCGGCGACGGGTGGCTGGCCGAGATTGTAATCCCCATCGCTGAGTAATACGACAGCGCGGAGGTTGTTTTGCTTCGAGAGAATATCTGTTAGAGGAGTTTCTAAATCTGTGCCAGCGAGAGCAGAAGATGATTCTCCCGAAGCTGGCGGAGTCGCAAAGGGAGCGGTGATCACTTCATTCGCCCCATTGGCAGCGAGTGGTTTCCACAGATCGGAAGCGATGGCGCTTTTCACCCACTCCGCACGGGAGACGACTTCAGATTTCGCGGATAAAACTGGCGGCAATGGCGCATCCACAGTGGTCATCGACTTAGAGTCATCCCAGAGAATCGCAATCTGCGGCTTAGTATTCGGGTGAATCACCGTCAGCCACTCTGGCTGCCACAGCAAAAGCACTACGGCCAGTGCGGAGAGAAATCGCAGTGACTCTAACAGGGCTGTGCGCTTCGGATGAGGGCTGCGTTTCCACGAAATCACGGACAACACGCCAACTACGATCAAGGCAATGATGCCGATCCAGAGAGTCAAAGGAGTGGGAGAAAAATGAAGCACTAAATTTTAAAGATTAAATTCTAAACGGATTAAACTTCTCCCATATCAGCGATTCTAAATTTTGCGACTATGTGGCCTACCTCAACCGCGATGATCAAATATCCAATCGAGTCGGGGCTTCGAGCAAGTTAGAACAGCAGTTCCACAGGGGAGATTGCTTAAAGTCCAGTTCACTCATTTCAGTCATCATTGATGGAGAAACTGTCTCACTTTTCACTTTAGTGTCACGTAAAATTCAGGTGGCCGAATCAGCTGGTTTGAGTTTGGCTCGATGTGATTTAGCGATCATCTCCTCATTTTCCGCATCACCATATTGAGTGCCTCTTCCGCCTCTGAGACGCGCATGATTTTAGACGCCACAAAGTAAACCCCTGCAGCGACGCCAATGGTAGCTCCCAGCTGGATGACTTTGACGATGAGATTTGTTTTCTCCAAATTCTGAAATACAAAATGGTTCGCTGCGATGCATACGGCGGCCATAGCGGCTCCGGCGAATAATAATTTTCCTAACAAGGCGAGCAGTTTGCCAACTTCTAAACCCGGAGTGAATTTCCTCATCACGATGAAAAGCAACAAGAAATTCACCGAGGCAGTGATGCTGGTGGTAAACGCGAGCGACTCGTGGCCGAGTTTCAAAACATAGACGAAGAAATAGTTGAATCCAAGATTCAAACCGAGTGCTAGAAAGCTCACCATCATCGGGAACCAACGTTTATCGATGGCGTAGAAGGCAGGTTGTAAGACTTTCAGCGCAGCATAGAAAACCAACCCATAGCCGTATGCTTGCAACGCCCGTGCAGTTTCCACACGCTGCATCGCGGTGAAATTTCCATGTTCATAGATCACACTAATGATTGGCTCTGCTAAAGCAGCTAAGCCGATCGTGGATGGAATCACCAAAAAGGCGACTAGTTGAAGGCCTTTTCTCAAAGTCGGACCAAACTCTGCCGACACTCCACCGATCGCCGCTCTCGATAGTGCGGGTAGCGTCACCGTAGCTACCGCAACACCGAAAATTCCGATGGGCAACTGCATTAAGCGGAAAGCACAATTCAACCAACTAACAGCTCCCGCTCCGACATGCACCGCAAACATCGAATTTACCACCACATTGATCTGCACCACGGATGAAGAAATCACCGCTGGACCCATCAGTCGTAAAATTTGCGCTACACCTGGGTCACGCCATTTGAAATCTGCGACGAAACGATGACCCGTTTTCCACAGCGCCGGAAATTGACAAACAAGCTGTGCCAATCCGCCGATCAAAACGCCAATCGAAAAACCAATTAAACTCTGTGGCCCCCAGTGCGGATCCATCCAATAACCAATCGCCGCACCGCCGATCATGGAACCTAAATTGAAAAAGCAGGACGACAATGCTGGCATGCCGAATACATTTTTCGCGTTCAGTATTCCCATCACCAATGCGGCCAGAGAAACTAACAGAATGAAGGGATACATGATTCGCACCATGGTCACTGTGAGTGTCAGATCCTGCGGGCTGTAAACTCGGTGACTGCTATCATCACGCGCCAAAAGCGTAAGTAGATCGACGATCCATGGTGCCGCGAAAACACCAATCACGGTCACGATACTCATAAAGACCGTGACTAACGTAAGCATTTTATTCGCAAGTAACCAGGCGGACTCATCTCCATCTGATTTTAATTTCTTCGAAAACGTCGTGACAAAAGCCTGAGATAAAGCTCCTTCCGCAAAGAGATCTCGCAATAAATTCGGCACGCGAAACGCGAGCTGGAAACAATCCAATGCAGCCCCAGCGCCAAAGATGGTCGTGAACATGACTTCCCGTGCCAGTCCGAGAACTCGGCTGGCCATCACGGCAGCGCTAACTTTCCAAGTGGCTTTTGCGGACATTAGGGAATCAAGGGTTTGGAAATGAGAGGCACGCCCGTTTTCTAGACACATCTGCCGTCTCTGGCTACCGCAGGTTGATAAATTTTAACATCTACCTGTTCCGCAAATTCTCCCAGCTTCAGAGAAATCATCCATCTGAATTTCATCTAGCAAAAAGGTGATTTTAGTGGCTCGTCATGGTTCTTCAAATGATCCAGAGTTCTCGCACTTCCGCAGCGCTGTCATCAAACACAAGCAAATCAACATGTCGAAAACTTTCAAAGAACTTGGAGTCCGCGAGGACTTAATCCTAGGCTTACAGGCACTCGGAATTATCAAGCCGACAGAAATTCAGGAAAAAGCGATTCCATTCCTGCTAGAAAATAGCGGGGATCTCATCGCCCAAGCGCAAACTGGAACTGGTAAGACGGCCGCTTTCGGCCTCCCGTTGTTGACGAAAATCAATCCGAAATCGCCAGAAATCCAGGGAGTGATCATCGCGCCGACTCGTGAATTAGCGAAGCAAATCGGCAAACAGCTTTTCCGCTATACAAAGTTTTCAGAGAAGATCTTCGTCGAAGTGCTAAGCGGTGGCGACAACATTGATCGGCAAGTGGCAGCACTACAACGCCCTACTCATATCGTCGTTGCGACACCGGGTCGCCTCATCGATCTAATCAAACGCAGGGCGCTCACTCTGATTTCAACAAAGCACCTTGTGTTAGATGAAGCGGATGAAATGCTGAGCATGGGTTTTAAAAAGGAGCTCCTAACCATCTTTGGGCTCACTCGTGGTCGGCGTAGCACTTGGCTATTTTCCGCTACGATCCCAGATGCGATTCATAGTCTGATTAAAGACTGTATGTCGGAAAAACCGCATTTGCTAAAAATCGATAAAGCTCACGTGGTAAATCGCGATATCGACCATCGCTTCGCCATTTGCAGTCGCGACGAGAAAACGGAGTTCATCAGTTCCTTTCTAAAGCGCCAAAAAGAAAATCGCGGCGTGATTTTCTGCCGTACCAAGGCAGGTTCCGTGGTGCTCGGCAAACAGCTTACAATCAAAGGATTTCCTATCGACGTCATCCACGGCGACCTAACACAAAAGGAGCGCGATACCGTCATGCGTTCGTTCAAAAAAGAGCGGAGCCAATTTCTGATTGCCACGGATGTGGCCGCACGCGGGATCGATGTGGAAGGACTCTCCTTCGTCATTCACCATCAGCTGCCAGAGCAAATCGAATACTACACACACCGTAGTGGCCGGACGGCTAGAGCAGGAAAGAAAGGCATTTCGATCGCACTGATCGAACCCAGAGAACGGGCGAAAATCAACAATTAGAAAATGACCTAGGGCTGTCG
>JAAURL010000141.1 GCA_012032235.1 Akkermansiaceae bacterium
TTAGAAACGTCATGTGCCCAAAAGGCGGAGTCGGCGGGAGTTCCTAAATGGGCACGGACGGCTCTAACAAGTCCGGCGCGGGCGGTCTTCCCGTTTCCTTTGTTTCCTCCGCCGATGGCTTCGCCGTAGCTGCTCCAGCGGTAGTCGGCGGGATCTTTGATCATTCTCGCCCTAACAGGATTGAGGTCGATGTAGGCGGCGATGGTTTTCGCGGCGATGCCGTCTTCGACGATGAGGCTTTTGAAGGCGTCTTCCCAGAGATTTCCCGTGCGTTTGTGGGTGCGGTTGAACCAGCGGGTGAAGCGCTGGAGCAGACCTTCCATGAAGCGGCTGAGGTCGTGCATGCGGCGGGTGTAGCGACGGTGAATTTCTAAAACTCTGTTAGAAATTTCCCGGACAGTGCCTTTTTTCCGAGCCTCTAACAATTCCCGCGCAATTTCAGCGACGACGGCTTCGCTATAAATGGCGCGGAGGCGCATGAGCAGTTCGTCATCGGAGAAGCCGTTTTTCGGCATCGCTGGGACCTCGACGAGGAGGTGGATGTGATTGCACATCAAGCAGTAAGAAACGACCCGGCAGCCGGTGAATTTTTCATACATGCGCATGAATGCGCGGAATTTTTCTTTATCGCTGGCCGCAAACGCCCGCCGCCGATCCACGACCCGGGAGATGCAGTGGTAGAAAATCGGTTTCTGCCGGGTTTCGTCCCGAGGAAGGATCCATCGTTTGCGTGCCATGCACGCGAATGAATCAGGGATCTGGGACGCAGGCAAGGAGAAACCTTGTTAATTTCGGTCCGTTTTTAACAAAATCTGGCAACTCGAGATTTTCGGATACTAGGGTATAAAAAGGAGGCTTACTTCTGAATTTTTATCTCTGGTCTGCGCCCGGAAGGCTTAGGCTTCGGAGCTTTAGGATCGTAAGCTGGATTGGGTGTTGGGACGACAGCTGTGTGCCTACGAGAAACTTTTCAATAAGCGCATCGAGCGCTTTCACCCGTTCAGGTTGCTCGCGTGACAAATCGTGAGTTTCTCCGATGTCGCTTTTCAGATCGTAGAGGCGATAGTCATGAGCTGTATCTTCGCCTTGGTGAAATAAGCGGATGAGTTTCCATTGGTCGCCAATCAACGCCACTGCGGGTGGGAGCGTATCCGGGACGCCGGGGCTGTGAGGAAAGTAAGTGAAAATAGCCTCTCGGGAGAGAGGCTTGCCAGCGAAGGTGTCTGCGATACTGACGCCATCAAAAATTTGCCCTTCTTGGGGTTTTAGATGGAGGAGATCAAGAATCGTTGGATAAAAATCCGGGCTGTGAATGACCGTTTCACTCCGGCTGCCTGCTAAGGTGACATCCGGCCAACTCACCACACATGGCACGCGGGTGCCGCCTTCATAAATGGTGGCCTTTCCGCTGCGGAGCGGTGTATTCGCCGTAGGCGCAGTGTCATCGATCGTGTCGTAAGCGTTGCCACCATTGTCAGAGAAGAAAACGAAGGCGGTGCGATCTGCAATGCCGAGGCGGTCCACCGCATCCATCAGCTTTCCAACGCTATCATCCATGGACTCCACCATGGCAGCGTAGGTCGGGGAGCGTTGTGAATCCGCCGGATCGACCAAGGCGCGGTATTTTTCGACAAGCGATTTTTTCGCATCGAATGGCGCATGGACAGAGAACTGCCAGTAGTTTAGGAAAAACGGGCGATCCTTGTTTTTTTCCATCCACGCCACGGCTTCATCACCCATGCGATCTTCGATATGCTCATTGGGAGTCTTTTCCTTTAAGTCTTTAAATTTCCAAGGCGCTACATAACTTCCCTCTGGACCTGGGCCGGCGGTGTGCGGAATGTCGACATCAAAGCCGTGCTGCAACGGGGAATATGGGTTGGAACCGAGGTGCCATTTCCCAAAGTGAGCGGTGGCGTATCCAGCTTCCTTTAGGGCTTTCGCTAGGGTGAATTTAGTAGTATCTAGACGACTGACGCTCTCAATTGGTAAAGCCTTTTGGTTAGGCGGCGCCTTTTGCGAGACGGTGGCTTTCAACACCACTTGGCCGATATGGCAGTTCGGGGCAGTGATGCCGGTGCGTGCCGGGTTCTGGCCGGTCAAAATGCTGGCGCGGGTGGGCGAGCACAGAGGGCTGGCCGAATAAGCGCGTGAAAAGGTCATGCCACGTTTGGCCAAGCGCTCAAGGTTGGGTGTTTTATAAAATTTTGTGGTGCCGTAGAGTGTCGTATCACTCCAGCCGAGATCATCGGACAGGATGAAAATGATATTCGTCTTTGCCACAGGTGCTGCGGCGGCATGGAAAGTGAAAGCTGCCGATAGGGCTGCCAAGTAGTGAATCATTATGATGGTGTAGTGCATTCTAGCATTCAATACTTAAAGAGAAGACTAGATATTTCAATTGTGTATAATGATGCTTGCGGAATAAGTTCGGCGCTTCAATTTCACTGCAATGCGAAATCGCTTTTATGGAGCTTTTGATACGGAACGGCGCACCTTGAGCGATGATAGCGGTGATTATCGCACTCCCTTTCAGATCGACCGGGACCGGGTGTTGCATACGCCGACTTTCCGGCGGCTGCAAAATAAGACACAGGTATTCTGGAGCGGTGAATATGATTTTTATCGCACGCGCCTAACTCATTCCCTGGAAGTGGCGCAGATCGGGAAATCCATTTCCTATTGGCTAAATAAATTACAAGAGACACAAATAATCAAATATTCTTCTTGCCCGTTCCCTTCATTCCGTCTTCCTCCCTCCATGCCACGTAAGTGTTAAATCTCAAATTGTCATCGTGCGAGATTTCCAAATTCATATCGTATGATTTTTGTTAAATTTCCACGCTGTGATCGTGTTTTGGTTCCATTGTCGTTGTACATTTGATGAATGTTCCACGGGGATGGCAATTGAGGCTCTGCCCCAAGCCCCGGGATTTTTTTAAGGCACAACATAGGGGGCTCTGGATGCCTCCTGATACTATTAGATCAGTGCCATGCCCTGTGACGGTATTGGGCGTCCGTTCGCCCCCTCTGCTTTGGCGGTCCCTTGGTGTGGTTGCGTCCCCGCAGAGCCACGCCTCCGTTCCGTCAAAAGTGGTTAACCGGGTTCATGCGTGTAACTCATCGTATCGCGACCAGCAAGGCAACTCGGCATTCTGTGCGTTGTCACAAGCCGCCAGTCTCAACAAGACGCAGCCATCCGTGTTCCACGGCCTCGAACCGCCACGGAAAACCACTGTTCAACGCCGATCTCAATAGCAGAAAATGGCTGTGGAACATTCGAGTGCCAAATTATCGCGGTGTCTGAAGCAAGCCGATGCGATGTCAATTCGGCAACTAGAGGGATGATTCTTCGACCAGACGGTGGAAATTTACAATTCCCGCAAAGACTTTTGGCAAACGGTCTATTCGTCGTCTTCGTCTTTCTCGAACTCATCTTGTTCCATGGCGGCTCCTGTCACACTAACAGGTGGTGTGGTAATCGCGCCGCCGGGAAAATTTTGGGTGCTGCCGTTTCCTGCGTTATTTGCAGGTGCTGGGGTTGCCTGGGTGATGAGAGCTGCGCGATCTTTTAACAGAGGCTCGACGGTGCTTTTGGAGACTTCGAAAGTCACACCCGCCAGTGCTTTTTCTTTGGCCAGTTTCTCGTTAAGTTCCTTTGTGCGATCCTCAAAGGCGCGATCCTTCATTTTTGCGTCATCAGACTTTTCGTCTTTTTTCCTTTTTTCGCTCTTTGGGTAGTTCGGCAGTCACAGCCACACTGACGAGATAATTGTCAA
The DNA here is from genome assembly GCA_012032235.1 of Akkermansiaceae bacterium. Lineage (GTDB taxonomy): Bacteria > Verrucomicrobiota > Verrucomicrobiia > Verrucomicrobiales > Akkermansiaceae > Luteolibacter. The sequence continues at coordinate 3,780 of JAAURL010000141.1, forward strand.
TTGCCGGTGGCGGTGTATCTGGGCTAACAGGTCCGGGTGGCGGAGTCGCAGGCTTAGTTGGAGAAATCTGGAGTGTGTAGATGAATCCTTCAAAAGTCTCAATGACCGCAGTGCGTTTGCCTTCTGCGGTGCGCTGGGCGACATTGCTGGCTGGAACGACATCATCGAAATTTGAATAAGAAAACAGGCTTTTCAGCGGGCTGGTGACAGTGGTGTTTGGCACCTCTGCGGCGGCGGCTCCTTCGAGCTTATATTCCGCTTCTTCAGTTTCGCGAGTTAGCTTCCATCCGGTATCAGTTTTACCCGCTTCACTGAGCGTGATGGATTTAATTTTTCAGGGTTGATGAATCCAGGATCAAGCCAGCGCTTAGGTTCGGCATTAATCGATGGAAACATTTCGCTAACGGCGTAGAAGCCACTATCATCTGCATGATTGCGAATATAGCGACCGACAGAACCACCACCCATCGGCGACGATTCATCGTTATCACTGTTGCTGATATTTTTACCCAAAGAAATTTTGGAAATTTCTTTGCCGCTGCTGTCTTTAAAAGTCGCTGTTAGTCCACGCTCTTCAGATTTTGTGGCGCTTTCATCCATGCCAAAGCGTGGCGCAAATGATGGGCCCGCTTCGATTGGCAGAGTCACTTTCAGCTCGCTGAGTGTGCGGATAAAGTCGTTGGCATAGGTGCTGTTGGCTGGATAACCATCGCGATCCGTGACAATCCATTTACCGTCTTTTTTGTTAAGCGTGACTTCGTTGCCAGCACCTTTGATCTCGATCGTATTTACATCCTTTGCGGGAAAGGACTCAAAGAGAGTCTGGCCTTGGGCGCGTTTTGTGCTGCTGCGGGTAGATTGACTTTGACCGAGCTTTACCACGGCCACCGCTGCACCCAATGCGATTGCGATGACCCAGAGGATAATGACCTGACGTTTATTCATTCGTTTGAGAAGTTAGTAGATTCAGAAAATTGATGTTAGCTTTTAAGGAAATGAGCAATTTTTTTGCTTATCTGGCGCGGGTAGCAGAGCGACGTTTAATGAAAAAGATAAATCCGATGATGATGACCAAGCTGGGCATCGCTGCAACGTTGAGAAGTGTAATTTCTCCGGAAAGTTTATCTTTTTGACGGCGCAGGTCTTTTTCTTGCTCGCGAATGAGTTTGGCGTAGGAGACTTGTTCTTCGCGGAGCTTCTTAATTTCTGCCTCTTGCTCTGGTGATAAGTATAGCTCGGAGCCACGCGATTTTTGTGACTGTAGTTCACTGAGTTTCTCTTGAGCGGCCTTCTGCTTTTCTTCGAATTCTGCGATCTTTACGCCCACGGTTTTATCGAAATCTGATTCCATTTTTTGGATCACCGTGAATGGGCGTGCCACAGCAGAGCGGGAGCGCGAACCGATCAAATGCTTCGAGCCAATGGCTTGATCCAACAAGTTAAAAAGTAGAGAGGAATTTCCATTGGACGGTGAAGCCATCTGAGTCCCGCCAAAGTTTTGGACATTGTAAGCGAAGCGATCATAGAAGGCGTCCACATCTGCGATGAGGAAGACATTTCCTGAACTGGCGGCTTCTAACAGACCTTCTGATTTTTGATCCTTCTCATCGGGAGTTTTGTTGTCCTTCGCTGCTTCATCCTTTGGTTTTCCGGTAGGAAATGCTGTTTTAAATTTTCCCGAAAGGTGAGTCACTAGATCGTAGGCTGTGCCATTGGATTTTAGCGTTCTAGCTAGGGAGGGATCGAGCTGAGAGGCTTTCATTGCATCGACAAATCCAGCTGCTGTGGAGGATTTTAAAAGGGTAGTTGCAGCGATGCCGTTGCCTCCTTTGATCGTAAATGAACCAGGTAAAAATAGGGTGAGAGATTCGAGGTTTTTGGTGATGACGTCGTCCTTCTGCGGCATGGCATCGTCACCTAAAGTGAGAATCGCGAGACCATCTCGATCACCAGCAAGTTTTGTGGCGTGACTAGGATCTGCCAAGACGAGACCCGATTCAAAATTGACGCCCCATGCTGGGAGTAAGGTAGGCAATGTCGATGTGGTAGGTGTGCCCTCTTGTCCCATCATCGGATTCCCTCCTCCTGTCATTTGTGCTGCCACAGAATAGGCGTCCATACAGGCGACGACTGTGCCACCGTTGAGCAAGTATTGATCCACTGCGTATTCTGCTGCGGGTGTGATGCCAGCGGGATGCAAAAGGAGGAGCGCCTTGATGTTTTTGGGATCAATGATCGGAGCTTCCATGGTGATATCCACAACATCAAAGGACTGCTTCAACTGCTGATAGATCACCCAGCCCGGTGTGGAGGGTTGTCCAGGCATCATCGCGGGAGCTCCTTTGAGATTAAACGCCGACATGATGCCTAGCTTTGGCTTCGTGGGGGTGCTCACATCTGCAATCGCCTTTGAAATTTGAAATTCTAACATCGTTTCCTGGCGTGGGTCGATGAATGGAATGACGCTCTTCTTGTCCAAGCAGGAAACGGCAAGGCCAAAGAAGAGATTCTGGTCATTCATTCTTTGGCCATTGATGCCATCCAGATTCGCTGAGTCCTCAGCATCGGTGTCTGGCTCCGGGTCCAAGTCTTCGACGCGGAGTTTTCCTTGAGAAATCGAGGCATATTCCTTGAGCATGTCATCGACACGGCGGATGTGGAGCTTCAGCTCCTCTGGCATGTAGTCGGTGCTACGTGAGGCGTAGTAGCGAATGACGACAGGCGTATCTAGCTCCTTGAGAATGGAACGGGTCCCATCTGATAGAGTGTGGACTTTGTTTTCAGTGAAATCTGCGCCTCTATTTCCCAAAGGAGTGAGAGTGATGAGCCAATTTGCTAACAAAGCAATGGTGACAAGCGCAGCAACACCAAATGATGCGCGGGTGACCGGATGGGTGATTTTCATGGTGAATTCAGAAATGCTAATTGTTTAAAAATAGTAATTAGGCACGCTTGGAGGAAAGAATAGCGCTAGTGCCCAGGAGACAGACGAAGATGATTGAGCCAAACCAGATGAAGTCTTTCAGTCGGAAAAGTCCGCTGTTTAGAGAGCTGAAGTGATCCCACACGCCGAAAGCGGTGATTCCTTCCAAAACACCGGGAGAAACGACTTTTGCTAGCTCACGAGTCACTGGATCGTAGCCGCAGAGAATCACTAACACACAGATGGAAACAGAGACGATTAGGCAAACTACTTGGTCCCGAGTGCAGGCGGAAACTAACATCGTGATGGCGATGAAAGTGCAGCAAACCAAGAAGCTCCCGAGGTAGCCCGAGAAGATCGCGCCGTTGTCAGGATTTCCCAAATAGTTGACCGTTGCTACGATGGGGAAAGTCAGTAGCAGTGCGATGACCCAGACAGTCGCAGCAGCTAGGAATTTCCCCACGATGGCGCTCCAAGTGGAAACCGGGAAAGTGCCGAGTAATTCGATGGTGCCAGTGCGTTGTTCATCAGCCCAAAGTTTCATCCCGACAGCAGGTGCTAACAACATGTAAATCCATGGATGCCAGAAAAAGAAAGTCCACTGCAGCGAGGAATCCCCTACCCGCATGAATTCTCCAAAGGTGAAGGTAAATCCAAGAGAGAACAGCAGGAAAATGACGATGATCGCGTAGGCAGTTGGTTGCGAAAAATAGCTAGAAAGCTCCCGTTTATAAATCGTGCAAGATGACATAAAATGATAGATTTTCTAAAAACTGATGAACGTTTTTGAGGGTATTTCGTTTGCTCGCTTTTTTAAGCTGCTGCCTCGGTATCGCGAGTAGTGACCTTACGGAAAAGATCCGTTAGAGAGTTTGTCCCAGATTGGGCGACCAACTCGGAGGGAGTGCCATCCGCGACAATCTTCCCGCGATCCACGATGACAGCTCGTGAGCAGGCCGCCTCCACCTCCTCGAGAATGTGAGTGGAAAATAAAATCGTTTTAGTCTGACCAAGGCGCTTGATCAACTGACGAACTTCGAACTTCTGATTCGGATCGAGACCATCAGTCGGCTCATCGAGGATTAACACTTCCGGGTCGTGTAATAAAGCCTGGGCGAGACAAGTCCGGTGGCGATAGCCTTTGGAAAGTGTATCGATGGACTGATGGGCAACATTCTGGAGAAAGCAGGTTTCGATGGCGCGTTCGACGGCATCACTTTTTCCTGTGCCTTTCAGCCCGCGAATGGATGCGCAGAATTTCAGGAAGCCGATGACGGTCATGTCGTTGTAAAGCGGCGCAGATTCTGGCAGGTAGCCGATTTTGCTTTTCGCCGCACTGGGATGATCAACGATGGAAATACCGCAGACTTTAGCATCGCCGGATGTAGGCGGAATAAAGCCGGTGATCATACGCATCGTAGTCGATTTACCAGCACCGTTTGGTCCTAGAAATCCTAAGACTTCACCTTTTTGGACTGTGAACGAGAGATGATCTACGGCGGATTTTGTTCCGAACTGTTTTGTTAAGGTTTCAACTTCAATCATGAGTGGAAAAAGTTAGTGTCAGGGTTTGCTGCCTTAGCGACAATGTCGTGTTGTTTTGTTTGAAAAAATGTTCCGCAAATTTTTCAAGCTTTTTTTTGAGGATGTCGGCGACTGAGCAAAAGTGGAATTAATTGTCTGAGCAAAAGTGGACAGGTTCCGCTTATATTTAAGATGGCTTAAAGACGGTATTCGGCAAGAACGGTGGGCCACTGGGGTGTCTGTGGCGTGG
>JAAURL010000142.1 GCA_012032235.1 Akkermansiaceae bacterium
AGCGTGAGCAGCGCGTCGCTCGGCGCGATCACCGACGGTGTCCTGCGCTGAGCTGATTGCCGGCCGGCGGCGTGCATCGGGGCGCGGCCGGCGGGAACTTACTGCGGTACGGCGGGCTCCATGACCTTGCTGCCTCGCAACAGGTACGCAGTCGGCCTTTGGGCGGCGGTTCCCGAAGCACAGGTCGCTGCAGCCCATGGCACGGACGCGGGGAGTGGAGAGTTGGCCTGCAATTTCTGCACGGAGCGCTGGTATGGCGGGCACGAACGGGGCGCTGGCTGGAGGCGAGCGCGGCCGCACACTATTGCAAGAACCTCATCGGCCACAGAACTGGCCCGCCGAAGTTGTTGTCTTGGCGCAATCGTACGGTTAGAGTTGCGCCGTGCCGCGCGCCGGCCAAACACTCGACAAGTGACGGCGCGTTTTTCCTGGCCGTGGCGCGGGTGCTGGCACCGGCGCGCAGTAGAAGCACTGGACGTTTGGGGGTATTCAAAAGGCAAACGAACGCAGGCGGGGCGTTCGTCATCGGCGGTTCGCTCGCCTGCGCGGTTTGCTTCATGCACACTGGCTTGCAGGAAAGGCAGAACGCCGCTACCGTCGGCAGCCGCCGCGCGGCAAGCAAGCTTCATCATATATAGATACTCAACAGATCAAACCAACGGGCAACCACCGACCTTACGCTATGGCATTCGTTGCAGAATCACCCTTATCGGGCGGCCGACTCGTCGCCATCGTCGGTATCGTCCTGTTGCACATCGGGGTGTACTGGGCGCTGGAAAACGGCCTGGCGCAGGCGGCGATGTCCATCATCACCGGCCCGCTGGAAACCAAGATCATCGACGAGCCGATCGACGAGGTGGAGGAACCGCCACCGCCGCCGCCGAATATCCCGCAACTCACAGGTGTAAGCGGTCATGGCGACCAGATTTCTCTGCGTGCGCAAATGGAAAAGCATCGCGACGATCCTGCTTGTTCTTCCTGCCATGCACTGATGGACCCAATCGGCTTCGGACTTGAAAACTACGATGCCACTGGAGCCTGGCGTGATCAGGAGCATGGCAAACCCATCGCCACCGATGGTAAGCTCGCCACCGGAGAATCATTGCCAACGCCGAGGACTTGGTCAAAATTATTACCCATGATTATCGCTCAGAATTTCATCGTGCACTCGCCAGTAAATTACTTACGTATTCTTTAGGACGCGGTCTGGATTGGTATGACCGCCCGACGATCGATCAAATCGTCGTGAAAGCTGGAGGCAATGACATCCGTTTTAGTAATTTGATTCAGGCCATTGTCGATTCTGTGCCATTCCAATACCGCCGCTAATATCTAATATGATGAACTCACGTCGCAACTTTCTAAAAGGTATCGCTACGACCTTGGCGCTGCCATATATGCCTTCGGTGAATGCTGCCTCTGCCAAAGTCGCCTCCTCGCCTCTGCGGCTGGCCTTTGTCTACATCCCAAACGGAGTCAATCTAGAGTGCTGGCGCCCGACGGATCACACGAATCTATCAGAAAGTCTCCGGCCTCTCGCTGGACTGCAACAGCACTTCTCCGTGCTACGTGGGATGGATCATCAAAAGGCAAACTCCAACGGCGACGGAGCAGGTGATCACGCGCGCGCCAACGCGACATTCCTCACAGGCTGCCAAGCCAGAAAAACTGCAGGAGCTAACATCCGAGCTGGCGTTTCTGTGGATCAGCTAGCAGCACAACAGATCGGCCACCTCACACGCATTCCTTCATTGGAACTTTCCACAGATCCGCCGCGCAGCTCTGGCAACTGTGACTCCGGCTACTCTTGTGCCTATTCTCACAATCTCTCATGGCGCAGTGAGACCACCCCAGCACCTGCTGAGCGGGATCCACGGCTGGCATTTGAAAAACTTTTCGGCTCCGGAGATCCGAAAGCAGATGCAGCTCGCCGCGCTCGTCAAAAAAGTGTTTTGGACTTTGTCTTCGATGATGCAAAACGCCTGAACCAACGCCTCGATAGCGGAGATCGGCAAAAAATGGATGAGTATCTCACTGCTGTCCGCGATATCGAAAGACGCATTTCCAATGCGGAGAAATTTCACATCGAATCACCTGAAGAATTTCGCCCCAACAGCATTCCTGAGACTTACGGCGCTTACATACGCATGATGTATCAAATGATGGTTTTGGCCTTTCAAACAGATGCCACACGCATCTCCACCTTCTTGTTGGCTCACGATGGATCGAACCGGGTGTTTCCTGAAATTGGAATCACCGATAGCCATCATCAGCTTTCGCATCACCGTGGCGACCCACGCAGCCTAGAGCAAATCGCCAAAATCGACCGCTTTTACATCGAACATTACGCATGGTTCCTAGAAAAACTCCGCACCACACCGGATGGCGATGGAAACTTGTTAGATAATTCTATGATTGTCTATGGCGGGGCGATCGCTGATGGGAATCAGCATAATCATACCGATCTCCCCATTTTGCTGGCTGGGCACGGTGGCGGCTCACTGAAGCAAGGCCGTATCATCACCGCATCAGAGGGCACTCCGATGACAAACCTATATCTCTCATTGCTAGATCGCATGAATGTAAAGGCAGAGCGAGTTGGTGATTCTAACGGAAAGCTGGAATCCATCGCATCATGATTTCACGTGCTGAATCGCCAGAAGCGATGGAGTGTCTGGGACGCGAATTTGCAAAACAGGCAAAGCCCGGGACCGTCATCGCGCTCGTTGGTGGCCTTGGTGCCGGCAAGACGCATTGGACCAAAGGCTTCGTCGCGGAAATCGGATCCATCGCAGAAGTCACTAGCCCTACTTTCGGCCTCATCCACGAATACTCAGACGGGCGACTCCCCGTGTTTCACTTTGATTTCTATCGGCTCGATTTTGCAGCAGAATTGATCGCCTTAGGCTGGGATGAAATTTTGGAACAAGGCGGTATCACGATTGCAGAATGGGGAAATAAGTTTCCTGAATTGCTGCCAATTCACAGTCATTGGCTGCATTTTACCATTGAGGTCGATGGCAGCCGGACCGTACGCCAAGCGGATTCTTAAAGACCCGTGGTCATTGCCTTACCCGCTGCATTTCCTACGCCGTCAAAAACACGTCCTGCTGTGCGGCCTAACACTTCCGCCAGACCACATGAATTTAGCGACGCAATCGCAGCCAAAAGGACAACAGCCTGGATGATCTTTTCATAGCGAAATGATCTTCAGTCGCCGCACGAAGTCAAGTTCCCGAGAATTTACGGTTTGTGAGGCAACGGTAACCGCAGCAGGAAACAAGCGCCTTTCGCGGAATCCACGCAGTCCAGCGTCCCGCCGAGTGACTTTGCTAGCCGTCGTGAAAGCGCCAATCCCAGTCCTACTCCAGGTCGGCTTTCCGCTGCTTCAAGAGCGGATTTATGAAACGCCCGAAAAATCCGCCGCCGTTCGGAAGCTGGAATTCCTGGCCCGTGATCGACCACAGAGATTTCTAAAAAATTTCGCTCTGCCTTGGTGTGGATTTCCACCTCGGGAGGATCACTGGCCGTGGCGTATTTCGCGGCGTTATCGATCAGATTGAAAAGGATGTGTTCGACGGCGGCGGAATCGAGACGCACGACTCGAGTCGCCAATTCCGATGGCAAATCCATTTTCAGCTTTAAGTCCGCTGTTGCCAGCCGCGACTCCAGCCGTTCATGCATCGGCCTGAGTAAATCGGAAATGCTCATTTCCCGAACTTGAGAGCGGGCACTGCCGCGTTCGATTTTAGAAAATGATAGGACATTTTCCACCAAGTGTGCCAGCCGATCCGCCTCGCGAGAAAGCACGCGCAAGTAGTCGCTGCGTTTTTCCGGCTTTACCGCGCCGCTTTCTAACATGTCAGAGTAAAGCCTGAATGTTGTTAGTGGTGTCCGCAGTTCATGCGTCACTGCGGAGACGAATGATGCCCGCCGCTCGCTCAAGCTCATGAGCCCGTAGATCAACGCGGCTGCCGTGAGCAGCGCTATCAAAACGGCAACCCAACCGATGAGCAATGGAGCGCTCAAGGTCGGTTGGACGATTGGTGCCGATTCATTCAGTGTGAAGTGAAAGGGAAAAGAAACGAGCGCCAACGGATCAGTGGCTGGATTTTTGGAGATGGTCAGTATGGCGTTGGGAAAAAGATCCGAAATCTCGGCGAGCAACTGCTTCTTCAAAACGTCGTGGTCCAGCCACAGCCCTTGCACGCTCTTGATCGTTTTTCCTGCGGCGGAGGAGGAGAGCTGGCGCAGTAAAAATAAATTTTCGCCGATCCAAACCGGGCGCATCGTGCCGAGCTCGTTGATAGGATCGCTGATAGATTGACTGGAAATTTCCTCCATCGCGAAATTAGCTTCGGGTTTTGCTGCCGCCATTTTCGCGGGTTGAGGTTTGGCTTCGACCTGTTTTTTCAAACTGCTCAGATCCATTTTTGAAATCGTTTTCTCTACGGTCTTCGCGCGCTGTGAGCGCTCCACTTCGTTAAAATTACTCTGATAGTTTTCATCGGCGCGGTTACTCGACAAGCGATTGCTCTGCCGCAGATTGATATTGGAGGTTGCTTCCAATTTCGCATCCTTGAGAGTGTTGCTCCATGACGCCTCACTGGCATCCACGGCACCTGTCAGGATCGACCACTCGCTGCCTGCCAATTCATTCTGACTCAGTAAAAGCCGTAGTTCTGTTAGTCTTTTCTTGTGATCGGTGATTTCTGGTGCAGACAGTCTTCCTCCTTCGGTGAAAGTAAATCGCAGTTTGATCAGCGAGGATTCCTTGATCTGCGAAGTGTCTGCACTTGCACCAAAATCTGCGGAAGACCGCCGATTTTCCTCCGACACGATCGCTGCCCCCGCCGCATCCATCCGCCACAATGCCAACCGCGTACGCTCCTCCAAATCCGCGCGTGATTCCGCCTCAACACGAGTTTTCTCCGAAGCAAGAACGCCGCGTGTCAGCCAGCTCATCGCGCCGAGCACCATCAATCCGCAAAGCGCGAGAACGCTCCAAACTAGAAAACTGCGCGAGGCTTTCATGACTTTTGGTCCACGTCAAAACGGTAACCCCTCCCGCGCACCGTCGCCAGCAGAGATTGATCTTTATCACGGAGCTTTGCCCGCAGATGCATGATGTGCATGTCGATGGTCCTTGTCTCCGTGCGATCTGGATCCAGTCCCCAGAGATTGCGTAAAATTTCCTCCCGACTGACGACGCGGCCTTGCGAATCTAACAAATACCGCAATAGTTCGCTCTCCCGCTCGGAAAGTTCTTGGCTCTGGCCATCATTGAAAGTGAGGACTCGCTCCCGGAAATCGACGCTACCTCCTGGCAGGGAGCGGGAATCCGCAGGCGCGACTCGTTCGCAAGTTCGCCGCAAGACAGCATCCACCCGCGCAAGGAGCTCCTTCATGCTAAACGGCTTGACCACGTAATCATCCGCTCCCGTCGTGAGGCCACGGACACGATCATTTTCCTCCCCGCGCGCAGAAAGAATGATGACCGCTTGCCCTGGACGTTTCTTTTTTAACGCTTCCAAAATCTGAAATCCCGATGGCCCAGGCATCACCAAATCTAACAAAGCGAGACGGTAATTTGCCTTCAATGCCAACTCCATCCCGATGTGACCATCTGGAGCCTCCAAGGTCTGATAGCCTGCATACTCCAATACATCGACGATCCCACGGCGGACCGCAGGATCGTCTTCAACAACTAGAATGGTAATTTCTGACACGTTTAAGAAATGGATAGATGAAAGTGACTACCGTCTACAAGCTTCCTTGTTCGTGGCTGCCTCTGCGAGTCAGATTCAGATTTTTTATTTCTGAAAGATATATCCTAGCGCCGATGCTTGAGCACGTGTGGTTTCTACTAACACTTGGTCCAATGTCTGTGCTCCCGCATCTGCTTGCTTCTTCAGCTCTGCAGCGACATAGGCTTCACGCTCCTTACTGAGCTCAGTAATTTTCGACTGAATCTCCATACGTTCTTTGGCATTTCTCTCCACGTAATCAGCGCGCGCTTCGGGTTTTAAGGCTTTCATTTCTTCCGGGAGCTCTTCAGCCGAGATTTCTGCCAGTTTAACTTTCTTTTCCTTTAAAGCATCGACGAGATCCCAGCTGCTATTGCTGTAGCTCTTACTTGCCTTGGTGATCGCGCGTTGGACTTCCGCTCCAGCCTTTGCATTTGCTTTAGCATCTGCATCTGCTTTCGATTGCTTGAGCTGGGACTCGTCACGCATTTTGCCGTAGCCGATGTAGGTTTTGTTTAGCTTCTCACTTAGCTCGGCAATGGTTTTGTCTTGAGGTGCATCGACATGAGCAACGGCGCGATCTTGATCGATCACCATAAATTTCCCTTCTGCGAGAGCGGCTCCATCATGCCATGAACCAGCGATGCCTTCATCCCGCGTCCCGCAGTGGATCGAGTTCACGATGATATTTTTCTTGAGCGCGTCTTTGCATGCCACGCGTGCATCGACTGGACCTTGGGTAAAAGGTTCATTACCTGCGATGAAAATGGCTTTGTAAGTTTTCTCCGAAGGATCCCATGATAAGTCTGCTAAGGCGCGCTGGATCACAGCTCCGCAATATTCTTCGCCGCCATTGGTTTTTAGCGTCGAACAGCTCACGGCTGATTTCATCTAAATCGCGACTCAATGGTTCGATTTGACGGATGTAACTATTGCCGACATGCAGCCCGTTATTTCCATACTCGTAGAGGGCGACTTCGACGAATGGCGCGGAGCCATCCCGTTTCGCATCCACGAAGGTATTGACGACTTTCCACAGCTGCGTGCGGGCTTGGTCGATGAGACCGTCCATGCTGTTGGATGTGTCTAGCAGTAGAGCGATCTGGACTTTATTCTGGGGTGGCGCAGGATCTACTTTTGGAGCATCTTTAACAGGCTCTGCTTGGAGTTGATATGCGGCGAGGAACCCGATGGTGGTGATGATTTTTGTTTTCATACGGACCTTTTGATACCCTGATCCTGGCGCGGCGTCCGTAAAGGCTCTGTAAATTTCAACACAAAACGTGAGCGTTGCCGCGAGGAGATTTTTCGGTTATATCGAGTGAAGAAATGAATTCCTCTGCCCTGCTGCGCTATTGCCCTGACTTGTTGAATTACTCCCGCCGTGAAACTCGGGAGGTGATGGTTGGAAATGTTGGTGTGGGCGGGAGAAATCCGATTCGTGTGCAGTCGATGATCACTTCCGACACCCGCGATACTCCGGCTTGCGTAGCCGAAGTGCTGGCCCTAGCAGAAGCAGGTTGTGAAATCGTGCGGATCACGGCGCAGACGAAAATTTACGCCGCCAATCTGGAAAATATTGCCCGCGAAGTGCGTGCTGCTGGCTGCCAAGTTCCTTTGGTGGCTGATATTCATTTCAAGCCAGACGCTGCGTTAGAAGCTGCGAAATGGGTGGAGAAAATCCGCGTCAATCCCGGCAACTATGCGGATAAAAAGAAATTTGAAATCCGTGAGTATAGCGATGCGCAATACGCCGATGAGCTAGAACGAATTCGCGAAGAATTCACACCGCTAGTGCTGCTATGCAAAGAGCTGGGCCGGGCCATGCGGATCGGAACAAATCATGGCTCCCTATCAGATCGCATCATGAATCGCTACGGCGATACGCCACTGGGGATGTGTGAAAGTGCTTTGGAATTTGCAAGGCTCGCCCGAGAAAACGACTATCATAATTTTGTGTTCTCGATGAAGGCGTCAAATCCGAAAGTGATGATCGAGGCCTACCGATTGCTAGTCGCACGGCTTCACGCAGAAGGAGCGGACTGGAACTATCCAATTCATCTCGGCGTGACCGAAGCTGGCGATGGCGAAGACGGGCGTATCAAAAGCGCGATCGGCATCGGGTCATTATTGGCGGACGGTATTGGAGACACGATCCGTGTTTCCCTAACAGAAGACGCGGTCCATGAAATCCCTGTGGCAAGGGCACTGGTAAAGCCGTTTGGTGGCTGTGGCGTCCCGCCGCAGGCCGTGACGGCTGCGTCTCGCAGCCGTTCACTAGATGCTGATGCCCAAACGACTCGTGTAGATTGGGATAAAGTCATTAAAGATGACTCCTGCTATCTTCCACACTGGAAGTTAGACGATGGCACTTACGCCATTACTTTCCGCCTTGCTGATTCTCTGCCTGGAGAAGTCATTACTCGCTATCAAGAAAAACAAACGCAGCTTCTCCAAGAACTCGAAACTATTTCCAAACAAGAAAAATCACGCAGTTCACTGGATCAAATCGTTGCTTTGCGAAAACAACTCGCCGCGCTTCAAGAAGAACAAATTTTCCCAGAACTTGATCGCGGTTATGGGTCATGTATTTTAAAAATTCCGAATTTCGCGAAGTCTCGTTGCTGATGCCCTGACTCACTTCGA
>JAAURL010000143.1 GCA_012032235.1 Akkermansiaceae bacterium
ACCGTTTTCATGCCGGGAGACCGCCGAGTAGAAATCCGCGATGCCCGAGGAAAAATCGCGGGGATTCACCTCAATCTGGACGCCAGAGTCATTCTCCCGCAGCAAAAAGGAGCGAAGCAACCCGATCCTGCTGACGTCGAAAGACGCCGAGCCTTCATCGTAAAAACTCTTAAAGAGTTAGAGAAATGGAAGTTCGATCAAAAAAATGCACCCACGATCCACATCTCCGCAGAAGGAGATCTTGGCGACTTTTCAACTCTCTCGGCCACATTGACCTTACAGATCAAAAACATGAAATACAACGGCCACCAGCTCAACGAAGTGGCAGCCACAGCGGAAAAAGTCGGCGATGTAGTTACTATCAATCAGCTCACCGCAAAAGATGCTAGTGGCTCCTTCGATGGACACATCGATTACAACCTCCGTGATCGTGAAGGCCGTTTTGATATTTCCTCTTCATTGGAAATCCCGAAATGCTCAGTGCTTGGTTCGGCGTTCCAGCTTTCAAACAAGCCACGGTGCGTGGAAAGCAAATCGTCGAAGCCGAAGGCCACTTTCAACTGGATGATGAGGATAAGCTGAAACTGGATCTGCTAGGCCGTGCACGCTGCGAATCTGTCACACTCAGAGATGTGCCATTTGATAGCGTGGAAGGTGCTTTTGCTTGGAACGGCTCAAATATCTATGTCCGCGATTTAAAACTCACTCGACCTGATGGAAAAGCCGAGGGGAAATTCATGATCGAGAACAAGCAACTGCGTGTGTCCATGAAAAGCACACTGCCAGTGCCCGTTTATCGTCCATTTGTCGTGGGGGTTCCTTTAGAAAAAATCTTGGCTAATTTTTCAGAACGCAAAGGAGCTGCCATCGATCTAACACTGGAAGGCGGAGTGGATCTAACTAGTAAATTAACCCGCGACACCACATGGGCCTACCGAGGCAGCGGTGCCATCAAAAACATGAATTACAGAGGCGTGCCTGTGAACTCTGCCGATTGTCGGTTTTCGGTGAGCCATCCCGAACTGGTCTTCTCCGACGGCACCGTCATTTTCAACTATGAAAACTATCCACTCTGTAAAGCCTTTAATGGCCCAAATGATGCAACCGCCAAGGTAGGTCGCATCCGCTATATTTCAGAGAAAAAAATCGTGGAAATCGAAGACGTCCGTGGAGCGATCTGGGCTGCGCCAATGACTCGCTTTTTCGCACCTGCGATCGCCGACACGCTCGAAGTCTATCGCTTTCACCAACCACCTGACTTACGCGCTTCCGGCGTGGTCGATGTGACGCCACAAGGCCGCACTGCACTGGATATTTCCTTCGCGAGTCAACAACCCGCAAACTATATTTTTCTGGGCCAAGACGTGAAATTTAACGAACCCAGTGGTAAAGTTGCGATTCGTGGTAGCAGAACCACGGTGAGTGATCTAAAGCTGCAGGCATTCGATGGTGAGACCTCCGCGGAAATCCGCTACCTCGGAAATGGAAAACTCACAGGTGATGTGAGCTGGACCCACCTCTCTTTAGACAGTCTCGCAACGACCTATGGCTTTGAAGTGAAAGCTGGCGGCAACACCACTGGACGCATCGACTTTTCGATCAGTAATGGCAAAACAGAAACCATGAATGGCGAAGGATTGATCGCGATTCAAAAAGCCGAGCTATTTACTGTGCCGATGTTTGGTCCTCTTACCCCGCTGATTGGTGGCGTCACCAATGATGAAAAGGCCGGACGCCAGCGCGCCAAAAGCGCATTCTGCACTTACACCATCCAGAGCGGCGTTCTAAAAACAAATGACTTCCAGACATCCACCACGTCACTGAACTTCACGGGGGACGGCATGTTAAATCTGAATGATCGCACTTTTGATATGAACATGCGGATGAACGCCCGTGGTCTGTTAAGCGTCATCACTCTTCCGCTATTTCCTTTTCAGGGCTTTTTCAATTTCACGGCAGCGGCCCCTTAAAAAACCCCAAGTGGGAAACCATCAAATTCTCCCCGCCCTCAAGAGCACAAAACGATCTCTTATTGGAACCTCCGAAGGCCAGAGCTGTCTCTGAGGAGGAGTGAGTGAGTCGAGCATGATCGAATTTCATGCTCCCGGCAAATAAGGTTCACTCACTTTCACTACAGTGTGTGCCAACTTGGCAAGCAGCGCGCAGGATAGAGTTCACAAGAAGCAGCATGTGGCTTCTCAACTCATATCATCAATCGCCATGAAATCAAAAGTCGTCTTGTTCCTATCAACCGCCAGCCTGCTCCACGCTGGAAATCCAGATTTGGAGAAACCACTCACCGCTCCAAAGGCAGAACCTTGGATCAAACCAACAATCGATATTCGTGCACGTTACGAATTCGCTGATACAGATGGCCTAGACCAATCCCACGCATTCACCTTTCGTGAGCGTGTCGGCCTCAAAACAAAAGACTGGAATGGTTTTAGCGCCCTGATTGAAGGAGAATTTAGCCAAGCTGTGATAGATGATTACAACTCCGGCGCAGGGCCAACCGCTGAACCGTTTGACCCAGCGAACTCGCCGATTCTCGACCCTGAGACGAACGAACTCAACCAAGGCTACATTCAGTATTCTGGATTTGACACCGTCGCGAAAGTAGGACGCCAAAAAATCATTTATGATAATGCAGCATTCATCGGCAATGTCGGCTGGCGCCAAAATGAGCAGACTTATGATGCCATCTCGTTCGTCAATAAATCTGCCCCTGGACTCACCTTCAGCTACGCCTATCTCAATCAAGTCAATCGGATTTTCGGTTCGGATGCGGATTCTGCGATCGGATTTTTACCGGGCTTCGCAAATGTCCAGTACCTCGCTGCTGACGCACATTTGATCAACGCATCTTATAAAGTAAGTGATACCCTGACGCTCGGAGGCTACGCCTACATCATGAATTTTGAAGATTCGTCGGTGCATGGGATAATAACACTTTCGGTGCTAGTGCGAAAGCAACTCTGGCGGGCTTAGATCTTTACGGAGAGGTCGCTTTCCAAGACAAAGCCGGATTGTTAGGCGAAGAAGAAACTTGGTACGCACACACCACCGCTACCAAGAAATTTGGCTCCCAAGTGTTTACGCTTGGTTTCGAATCGCTCGGCGCTGGCTTTAAAACACCGCTTGCAACGGTTCACGCTTTCAACGGCTTTGCGGATGCGACGGATGGAGCCCGGATTTCTGGTGCTCACAATGGTCTATCCGACCTCTATCTATCACACACCACTCCACTGTTCGCAGGAATCAAATGGACGAATGTGATTCACGGTCTAGGCGACAATGACGCTTCTTCAGGCTACGGCTGGGCATTTGACTCAGTTCTCACCAAGAAGTTCGATGATAACTTCACCGCGATTGCAAAGCTCGGCCACTTTGAGTCAGAAGGCGACGCATATGTAGGCGTTGTCCCGATTCCAACAACCACGAGAGTTTCTATCGAGTTGAATTACACTTTCTAAGCGATTCAGGTTAGTTGCTATCTGAGTCGAAAAATTTCCGACGTTTGGTTTCGTCGGTTGCTGCTAAACGGGTCATTTTGGTCAAACAAAATGGCCCGTTTTTTCGGCTCCCGGATCCGCTCATTTCAATTCCTTCAACGTGACATCTTTCAGCACGTTTTCTGAAAATCGCCGCCAAGCTTCTTCTTCACTGCCTTTGAAAAAAAATGTGCACATGAGAACTCGGGCAAAGCGCGGCTTAAAGCGCTTTTTTACCGCGTTGATTCGAAATTGACGCGTGTTGTCGAGCCAGTTCAAACCATCGATTCCCTCTCGTAAATCTAACTGATTGAAGCCATTGATCCACGGCGCTTTGTAGACGAACAGCGAGCCACCCTCGGCTCCTTTGAATTCTGTCACGTCGAACACCAGATCCACGGTGCCGACTTTCCAATTACGAACGGGATGAATCTTGTCTAGCTTTGCTCCAGAAGCGGTAAGACAGATTTCCGGGCGGTGGGCTAGCACTTGAGAAACATTCAAAGACTTTGGATCGTTCCACTGGATGTCATGTAGCTGATAACGAAAATAATCCTGATCTCGCAATTCTGCGACGAAAACATCGTCAGCTCCCAGAGCCTGAAGGATGCCTTCGTCTTTCTGGTAACCATATCTCCCCTTTCCTTCTTCAGGGCGAAATACATAAGTCGGCACCGCTACAAAATCATCGCCATGTGATGGATTCATCCATTTCCACGCCGCCGCTTCCACGGCGATCACCATCACGGGAATCGATAAACAGCTGAGGAATGAAATTTTCTTTGGGTTCAAAGCGGTTTCCCCTCCTCACCTACCGTGGTCACGATAGCTTTATGTTTCAAATCCACCTGCTTCAGCACGAACGCCATCACTAGGAGCAATGCAGCTGCGATGCAAAAAGCCATGTAACCGACCAAATCGTGTGCTTCATCAAAGGCCACAGCTCCGTCGTCGAAGCGGATCGTTGCCAGATAGACTGCACGTCCCGCATTGACGATAGTGGCAAAAAACAGGCCGCCGATTAGCAGAAATCCCCTCTTCCACACACTCAGCCAAAATAATTCTCCGAAAAACAACGATGCATTCAGCAGACTTTGAAATGAGCGAATTCCGCTGCACCCTTCAGACACCTCCACCACCGTCCCAGCAGATTCAAGGCGCTCACCGATCGCT
Source organism: Akkermansiaceae bacterium (assembly GCA_012032235.1). GTDB lineage: Bacteria > Verrucomicrobiota > Verrucomicrobiia > Verrucomicrobiales > Akkermansiaceae > Luteolibacter. The sequence continues at coordinate 4,665 of JAAURL010000143.1, forward strand.
GTAACCGGACGTCCCATCCAGCCGAAAACTTCCACTGTAAAATAGATGACCAAGCCAGTCATTTTCCGGATCATCCAATTTTCAAACTGAAATGGGTAAGGCACAGAAGAAAGTGCGTAAATCGTCACTGGCGCCATCATCAACGACTTTTTCCAACCGAAAACCGCACCCAGCAAGCCGTGCGACACCAACACCACCGCCACTGCCTGAATCAAAATCGGAACCCGCCAAGTCGGATCAAAGTTTCCAATCGCCCGGATCGGTAACAACAAGGGCAATAAAATCAAAGCAAGCAGAGGAAACAGCCAAGACGGAACGGAACGTAATTCTCGATCTCCAAACTCAGAATCCTTCCATCGGCGATAAAAGAAAAACGTCGCGATCAATGGCACATACCAACCGTAACCGTAGTACTCGCTGTGCGTCCACAACGTCGAACAACTATAAAATAGCTGCAACCAAAGAAACGCTACTGCTAACACCACAGCGAAAGACAAATCTCTGAAGAAACTCCCGCTTCCCTTTTCACTTTTGCAGAAGTCTTCCGTCATACCGCAAAAAAGCCTGCATTAGTGCAGACATTTTTCAATCTTAACCGCTTACACAATCGCTTTTCCAGGACGCCAGCGGCAAGTCAAACCAGTGACTGTTAGCAGAACGACCAGCAGACTGGATCCAACTTCTGGAATAGGAGCTTTTAAAATGAGATAGTCTTGATCCAAAGGATCGGTTGTTTCGATCAAGTAATGCACGGTTGACCATGTGTAACTTGAAGTAACACCAGAGGCGGCTAAAGCATTTTTCATCAGCTCCATCTCGGTCCTGATCGCAGTGCCTGTAGCGAAACTTCCCGTACTACGGATGAAATCATTTGCCGTAAAATCCAAGTTTACCCCTGTAGTTCCACCGTCTTTAGTGATTTCCCAGATGACTTGGGCAAAAGCACCTCTCGTGGTCGCATTTCCGTTCACGAACTTATTGACGAAAAAATTATCCACCAGCCAGCCAGCCTGAGCAACAGCCAGCGATTCGTTTTGTGGTAAAGGGGTGTCATTAAAAACAGCCGAATTCGTCAAATTCGTGTCGATGGTTTCAGAAACGTTATAATTGACGATGGGAGAATTCGTATTTTGCTTTGCCCAGTATGATCTTCTGTCGAAATCAAAGCAAATGGCGATGTAGCCGCTGTTATTATCGAATCCTGCTAGAGTGGTGACGATATTAGTCACCGCATAAGCCGACTGTTGGTTGGTGTAGGAATAGTTAATCCCGTTGAGAGTCGCGGAAAATGCCGCAGTGGCAGCGTAACTACCGCAGGTGGCCCCCAATAAAAAAATGGTTGTAATGAGAATTTTCATCTAATGGACTCGGTCAAATTTGGTTTTGCACGGAGAATTCGCGCTCTGGTAAGGAGGTGTGAAAAATAAAGCAAGTGATTTTGCAATTTGTGTCTGTGTTGACTTTCCAGTGACCTAAAGACTGCGGACTCATTACGAACCCGAAGTTTGATACAAAGTTGCGTCGTTTTTCACTTTCTGAGGACAAAGCTAAATTCGTACCAAGAATGTCAATTAGCTTCATTTTAGAGATGAACAGCATTGATGATCTTAGCGCGATTGTTCCGAATGCTGGCTTGTCAACCGAGCGAAGATTTCTAGGGTTTGCACACTCCGTGCCAAAAACCAACTGCGGAGGCAAATTTCTCTCATGAATACGACACTACTTGCAAATGCTGCTAATGAAGCCCGTGGCCTAGCCATGGATGCTGTCCACGCCTGTAATTCTGGCCACTTGGGCCTGCCACTTGGCTGTGCCGAAATCGGCGCTGTTCTGTTCGGCGAAGCTCTCCGCTATTATCCAGAAGCGCCAAAATGGCTAAACCGTGACCGCTTCATTCTCTCCGCAGGTCATGGCTCGATGTTCATTTATAGTTGGTTACACCTTTCTGGATTTGCAGTTTCCCGCGATGAGGTGAAAAGTTTCCGCAAACTTCACTCGATCACTCCTGGCCATCCAGAGTATCATGAAACTCCTGGTGTGGAAGCGACGACTGGCCCGCTCGGCCAAGGCGTGGGAAATGCCGTTGGTTATGCGATTTCCGCAAAACGCGCTGCTGCTAAATTTAACACTGCGGAGCATACGATCTTCGACCAAACCATTTTCGCCCTCCTTGGCGACGGCTGCCTCCAAGAAGGAGTCGCGAAGGAAGCAATCGCCTTCGCGGGTCACAATGGCCTCGATAATTTGGTTCTGATTTATGATTCCAATGACGTGACGCTGGACGCGATGGCGGATGTTTCCCAAGGCGAAGACGCTGAGCAGTATTTCATTTCCCAGCGTTTCGATGCCGTTACGATCAATGGTCACGATCTAGCAGCTATCGCAGATGCAATCGCAAAGGCGAAAACCAACAAAAATGGCCGTCCTAAAGTCATCATCGCGAAAACTATCATCGGCAAAGGTATCCCAGAAGTCGCTGGCACCGCCAAAGGTCACGGCGAAGGTGGCGCGAAATTTGTTGATTCTGCACGCGCCGGACTCGGCCTGCCAGCCGACGAGCATTTCTACGTTTCCCCAGAGACTCAGGCGTTTTTCGCAGAGAAAAAAGCCGCCTCCAAGGCGACATTCGAAGCATGGCAAAAAACTTACGACGCATGGGCTGCAGCGAACCCAACGCTGGCTGCCGAACTCGCCGCTGGCGTCGCACAATCCGCTCCATCTGACCTCAGCTCCCAGATTCCAGCCTTCCCTGCGGACTACAAAGACGCGACCCGCTCTGCTGGCGCAAATGTCATCAACGCCGTCGCGAAAGCCATGCCGCAATTCCTCACCGGTAGCGCGGATCTTTTCGGCTCGACGAAAAACTACCTCAAAGACAGCGGCGATTTCTCCGCGAAAAACCCAGCGGGCCGCAATATCTGGTTCGGAATTCGGGAGCACGCGATGGGAGCGATCTGCAATGGCATTGCCTATGACGGGATTTTCCGTGCTAGCGGCGCGACCTTCTTGGTCTTCGCCGATTATCTACGTGGCGCGATCCGCCTTGCGGCACTCGCCAATCTCCCAGTCAGCTATATTTTCACCCACGACTCCGTCGGTGTCGGTGAGGATGGACCCACTCACCAACCGGTGGAAACTGTCAGCGGCCTGCGCGTCATTCCAAATCTGGACGTCATTCGTCCCGGAGATGCAGAAGAAACTGCCGGGGCATTTGTAGCTGCCATGACCCGCACCGATGGACCTACGGCGCTGATCCTTACCCGCCAAGCGATTCCGCTGATGAATGAACTTTCCGTCGAGGAGCGCCGCGATGGCGTTCTCCGTGGTGGTTACATCGCGAAAAAAGAGACCGGCGCGCTGAAAATGATTCTCCTAGGGAGCGGATCCGAACTGCAACACGCTATGGCTGCTGCCGCAGAACTGGGCGACGGCGTCCGCGTCGTTTCCATGCCCTGCTTCGAGCGCTTTGATCGCCAAAGCCCAGAATACCGCGAGAGTATCTTGCCGAAAGCCTGCACCAAGCGCATCTCCATCGAGGCTGGCGTTACTGGTCTCTGGTGGAAATATGTCGGCACCGAAGGCAAAGCACTGGGCATCGACCGCTTCGGCATCAGCGCTCCGGGCGATGTCGTCATGAAAGAACTCGGCATGACCAAGGAGCACCTCCTCGCTGCGGCGAAGTAGACTCTGAAATCGGGGATTCCCG
>JAAURL010000144.1 GCA_012032235.1 Akkermansiaceae bacterium
AAAGCATCGGACGCATTCCATTTTCTCGTATCGAAATTCTCGATGGCGACCCTGCTGCGCAAAATTTCCCACAAAGTGAAAACGCTCTTTTTACTCCAGGAAATGAAGTGGAAATTCTCGCAGGCTACCGCAATCAAGAAGACTCGATCTTCAAAGGCGTCATCGTTGGGCAAAAAATCCGCTTACGCAAAAGTGGTCGTGGCTTACTAACAGTTCTCTGCCGTCACGCGCTCTATGCAGCAACCCTAACAGAAAAATCTGCGACTTATCTCGATGGCACGGATAGCGATGCAATTTCCACCGCGCTCGGTTCATACAGCATCAGCCTTACCGCAGAATCTACGAACGTCACTCATGAGCGACTCCTGCAATATCAAAGCACGGATTGGGACTTTGCTCTGGCTCGTGCTCAAGCCAATGGACTGTTTCTCATCCCCACCGATGATGGTGCTGAGCTAAGCGCACCAGATTTCTCTCAGTCTCCGGCCCTCGAACTCGCTATGGGTAGCACGATCTTTGAACTCGATCTCGAGTTTGATGCTCGCCGCCAACCTGTTGAATTCACCGCCACAGCGTGGGACCAAGCTTCACAAGAAATTCTTGAATCAACTGGCAGCGATCCAGGTTACGCTCCTGGCACTGACATTGAAGCCAGCGATCAAGCAGCGATTCATAGTCAAAATTTCCACATCTCTCACCCTGGCACTTTCACCCAAGAAGAGTTAGATGCCTTCACTTCAGCTCACCTGCTCTGTGCGAGACTTACTTCACACGTTGGTCGTGTTCAATGCACCGGCAGCCCAGCACCGCTGCCTGGAGGGATTCTCTCCATCGCTGGTGTAGGCGCTCATTTCAATGGCAAGCACCTCATCTCCGCCGTTCGTCACAATCTCTACGAAGGTCAATGGGTCACAGATATTCAAATCGGACTCAATCTATCAGATATATCTATTCCTGAAAAACCAAAGACGATGCTACCCCCGATCTCTGGTCTGCACCTCGCGACGGTGGAAGCGTTAAGCGATGACCCAGAAGGCGAATTTCGCGTGCAAATTTCTATCCCTACGCTTGGAGAAAATGCAGCACCGACTTGGGCTCGCCTAGCATCACCCACTGCTGGCGAAGCTCGCGGCATGGTTTACTTCCCAGACATCGGCGATGAGGTTGTTGTCTCGTTTTTAAATGATGACCCTCGTCACGCAGTCATCCTTGGCTCGCTCCACAGCTCGGCACATCCATCGCCCATCGAGCCAAATGACGACAATTTCCAAAAAGGTTTCATCTCTCGAGAAGAGCTGAAAATGATCTTCGATGATGAGTTAAAAGCCATTTCCTTTGAAACTCCCAATGGCAACAAACTCACTCTAACAGACGATGAAGGAGCAATCATTTTCACCGATGAAAATAGCAACAGCATCACTCTGAATGCCGATGGCATCACGTTCGAAAGCGCTGCAGATCTCATTCTCAATGCTCCTAGCGGCGATGTGAAAATCTCAGGCACCAACGTCGAAATCACAGCTTCTGCTCAGCTCACGGCTTCAGGTTCTTCCGGTGCAGAATTTTCTGCTTCCGGCACCACTGTCGTCAAAGGAGCAATGGTTCAAATCAACTAACATATTTCACTCATGCCACCCGCCGCTCGCATCACCGACCAACACGTCTGCCCAGCAGTCGCACCAGGGCCGACGTCTCACGTTGGTGGCCCGATCTTGCCTGCTGGTGAACCCACTGTTCTCATCGGCGGTTTGCCAGCAGCTCGTGTCGGTGACTCCGCTGTTTGCACCGGCCCTACCGCCACCATCGTCGCAGGCTCAGGCACGGTGATGATCGGTGGAAAACCTGCAGCTCGCATGGGCGATTCCACTTCTCACGGTGGCACAATCATCAAAGGCGAACCCACAGTTCTAATTGGTTAATTCATTTCATGGCTAGCGATTCTGACATACCCGCTTTCGTCGGCACTGGTTGGGCATTCCCACCGGAGTTTCTCATGGGCAATCCATCGGTTCTTCTTGCGGAGAACCGCCAAGAGATCGAGCAAAGCCTGCATATCTTGCTTTCCACTCTACCAGGTGAACGCGTGATGCAGCCAAAGTATGGCTGCGATCTCACTCCCCTTCTCTTCGAGCCAATCACAACGACACTGCGAACGGTCACTGAAGATCGAGTAAAAACTGCGATTTACTACTATGAACCTCGTATCGAGCCACTGAAGGTCAGCGTCTCCACTGAAGATGCCGTAGAGGGAAAATTTTTGGTAGAAGTTAGCTACCGCATCCGAGCAAACAATACTCGCCACAACTTCGTCTTCCCATTTTATAGAGAGGAGGGAACTGAAACTCGATGAGCCAAGCCAGTTCCATTCCTGCCTCACCCGGCACCAGCCAACCTCAGCGCATCATCGCCGCGCTCGATCCACTGAATGCTCCGCTTGACGGTCGCACGCTTGGTCAGCTTAGCAGCAGTGCTCGTGAGTTTGCAGATCATCTCGCCTACTGGACTTCGCAAGGTCAGTTTGCCCCTGACACGGCTTGGAGAGATTTCTTCCCAGATGTCGAAGCTCTGCGCATCCAAGGCGCGGAGGAAGAAGCCGCACGCTTTCCACAAAAAAGCTCTTTTCCTCGCATTCTTAAAACTCTTCAAACACGCACAAAACGATCTCAACGGACTCACCGGGCGTCATTTAGATTTCTATTATAAAAAAATCCTCCGTCTCGCGCCTACATCCTGCTCAATCAGACCATGCGCATCTCGTTCTAAATCTCAAGAAATCCATCGCTGAAGGCCGCGTCCCACTCGGCACACTTTTTAAAACTGCCACTGGACTCAACTACCAAAGCACTTCCGAAGCATTTCTCTATCAAAGCGCTGTCGCTCACTTGCGAACGATCTATGTCGATCCCACAACGAAACAGATCACCGCTGCTCCCATTGCAAACTCAGTTGACGGGCTCGGCGAAAAACTTTCTGAAGAAGATCCCTCGTGGCATCCTTTTGGCTTTAATCGAAACTTGCCTGCAGCTGCCGACGGCTTTGCGCTTTCGTCACCTGTTTTAGTGATGCGTGAAGGTCTTCGTAAAATCACCGTCATTCTCACACTGAATTTCGCAAGCACTCCACCCACCGATGCAGAGTTAAAAACCCATTTCGAATCAGGCTTCGGAGTCAAACTGAGTGGGGAAAAAGATTGGGTCGAAGCGAAAGTGATTTCTGCAACGATCACTAACAATTCTCCAGCATCTCGAAAAATCTCACTTCTTTATGAAATCGCTACGGGATTGCCCGCCATTGTGCCTTATAATCCCACTCTTCTAACAGGCGGCTATGACACATTAGCACCAATCATCCGTTGGGAAACTCTTACGACAGCCAAGCCACTCGTCTCACTCGCTCTCAGTGAGGCTACGGTGCAAGCGGTGCAAATCAAAGTCGATGTCAGCGGCATGAAAAACGTGAAGCTCGAAAGCGATCACGGAAAGCTCGATGCATCAAAGCCTTTCTATCCCTTCGGTCCTACACCGAAAATTGGTTCATCATTTTACATCGGTGCGGATGAGGCACTTCAGAAAAAAGTCACTGCTGCCAGCATGGCCATCGATTGGAAAAGCCCACCAGCGAGCCTTAAAGCTCACTACAGTGCCTATCCTACTCTCAATTCTCGCGAAAACTCTGGCTACACGGCTCAGTTCCAAATTCTCAGAGATGGCTCCTTTCAAGATCTCACTTCTGCTGCGAAGCCATTGTTCAACTCAGCGAATGCAACTTCTCAAATCACGATCGATTCTTCTAGCCCCACACTGAGTTTTCACAAACTCGGAGTGACGCAATATGAAAAGCTCTTCTCTCGTGCAGTCACTCAAGCAAAAGTAGAACTGCCTTTCTCTCGTGTTTCATTTAGTAAGCCACTCTCGCCTTTACTCACAAGCCCAGTGCTTAGCTTCCGTGCGCCGCTGCTGCTGCCATTTTTACCAAATCTTATCAGTCTTTCTGCGAAAACTCATAGCGGCTTCCTCCGCCTCAAGTTAAATCAAGACTTTGGCCACGAAAATATCCTGAGATTTTTTCATCAAACGTCGCACACAATACAAATCCAGCGAACGCTAGCACTCAACGCCCTGTTCCTAACCCACCCTACACTCCAGAAGTCGCGGCATTTTCTCTCAGCTACCAAGCAGAAACGGAATCTGTCACTCCAAGCAACAGTGCAGAAAACAATTTCAAATCGCGCGAAATCCGCGTTTTCCATCTCAATGCTTTTGGCCAAAGAGAGGAACATGCTCACATCAAGTCCAAGGTCCAAGCTACGGACCTCAGAGTCACTCTACTTCCCAGTCGCCAAAGCGAAGGCCAACTTCTTATCGGTCTAACAGGACTTCAGGCAGATCAATCCATCAATTTGCTTTTCCAAGTCAGAGACGGCACGGCGGATCCTAGCAGCACTCGTCGTGAAATCGAATGGAGCGTCCTAGGTTCAAATCACTGGCATCCTCTTTCTGCTGAAAAAATCCTTCTTGATACGACGAATGGCTTCCTCGTTTCTGGCATCGTCCGCATTCTCATTCCTCGCACTACCACTCAGCTCAATACGTTGTTAGAGCCTGGATTTACTTGGATTCGTGCTCGAGTGACATCTCAAACTCAAGCCGTTTGCCGTTTTCTCTCCGTAGAGCCAAATGCTGTTCCAGTCACCCTGGTAGATGCTACCGCCGCTACTCATTTAGAGTCTGGCTTGCCTGCCAAAAGCATCGCTACTTCTGCTCTTCCACTGCGAGGCGTGAAGGAAATTCTTCAGCCATATGCTTCCTTTAGCGGAGCTGCTCCAGAAAATGAATCCTCTTTTCGCAAACGCATCTCTGAACGGCTTCGCCATCGCAATCGTGCAAGCACCGCTTGGGATTTCGAGCATCTGGTTTTACAGAAATTTCCTCGCATCTACAAAGCGCAAACACTCAATCATACAGATCGCTTCCTCAATCGCAATCCAGGTTGTGTCACTCTTGTGCTATTGCCAGATGCTCGTTCATCAGAATCTGCGATTTCTCTAACACCTCAAGTTGATGCCGCGACTGTCGCTGAGATCAATGATTACCTCGCGACGATCAGCTCATCTTTCGTAACGGCAACGGCAATCAATCCTGTCTTCGAGCCGATCCATGTGAGTTTCAAAGTCGCATTCCGTCCTGGGAATCCATTTGCTTCTTATCGCGAAATTTTACGCCAAGACATTCAAGCTTATCTCGCTCCTTGGGCTCATACTGGCGGGCCACCTGCTGACTTCGGCGGCTTACTTTACCGCAGTGCCATCATCGCTTTCATAGATTCGCTATCTTACGTCGATTACATCACGGACTTCTTACTCTTCCACCAAGCTGCCGGAGCAAGCAGTGCAGCTGCTGTGCAAATCGCCTCAGCTTCAAAACCCGGAACCTTGCTCACACCTACGGCTCCGCATCTCATCACTTCAGCGACATGAATTCAGCTTTCACCATTTCTGCTGCGAAGCCTGCATCGCTTGCTCTCAACTATGAAGAGCTACGCGCAGAAGGTTTGGCTTACTTAGAGCAAGTCGTCAGCAGCTTGTGGACAGACTACAATATTCATGATCCAGGCATCACTCTGTTAGAGTTACTCTGCTTCGGCATCACAGACATTGCGTATCGCACTAGTTTTAATGATCGCGACTCTTTGCTTTGCCAGCTGGCACGGACTCAGCAGCTCCTCCATTCATCACTGCTAGAAATGCTCTCACCTGTGAACCCATCACAGCCAATGACTATCGACGTCTGATCCTTGATGAGTTTTATGAAGATGTCAGAAATGTATGGGTAGAGACAACGACTCAATCTCTTTTCGCGCAGTCAAAGACACGTCAACTCACCACCAAGAAAGCTGAGAGTGATATCGAGTTCGCCATCAAAGGACTCTACAACATTCGTCTCCAACTCACGCAGAAGCAACGCACTGCAAATCAAACGAAAAAACTCATCAACGATGTCCACGCACTCTATCATAAACACCGTGGCCTCAGCGAAGATCTCAGCGATGTGAGTGTGACAAACACAAATCAAATCATGGTTTGTGCAGACATTCGCTTAGCACCAGATGCTGACATCGAGAAAACATTCGCAGCAATCGTGCATCGCTTGCAAAATTTTCTTACACCCAGCGTTCGGCGTTATCGTCTCGCCGATCTTGTCGCTCAAGGCTATAGCGCAGATGAAATTTTCGATGGTCCAGCTTTAAAAAATGGTTTCATTCTCGAAGAAGATCTTGATGCTTCAACCACTGTAAACGTCGTTCGCAGCTCAGATTTAATCGCTGAGATTCTGCGGATCGATGGCATTGTTGCGATTCCGAAAATTTTGCTTAATCACGCTGGCAACAAGGAAAGCGAATCAGAGCTTTGGGAACTCAAAATACCTCTCGACCGAGAGCCTGAGCTAATCTTAAAAAACGCACGTCTGCACTTTTACAAAGACCTTATTCCTTTCGAGCCCGATCTCGTCGAGACACAGAAATTGTTAGATGAACTCATTGCAGCAAATATCGCTGCCGCAGATTTTCCAGACGCTGAAGACTTCCCTATCCCACCAGGCAGAGCACTTGATCTCAGCTCGTTTACGACCTTGCAGGAAGCTCTGCCTGCGGTCTATGGTTGCGGTTCACGAGGCACCAACCGCGATCGTTCGCCTGCGGCACTTGGCAAAGCACGACAACTCAAAGCGTTCCTCTTGGTCTTCGATCAAATGCTCGCCAACTATCTCGGCCAGCTCGTCAATCTAACAAAGCTTTTCTCATCCGATCGCAGCCTCACACAGACACTCTTCACAAACGCGGTTTCGGATTTACCTGATCTCCAATTCATCCTCAAGGCATGTGCTGGGAAATCCAAGCCTCTCCCTGACGATGTCGCGTCTGTTTATGATTCGCTTTTAAATGCGAATGCATCTGCCAGCCATTATCAACTCCAGCAGCGTTCTCGGATTCTCGACCACCTTCTTGCTCGCTTCGGCGAGTCATTTGCAGATCACGTTTTAGTCCACTACACCGCAGCAGGGAAACGTTCGCCTGCGGAGCTGATTTCTTACAAAGCTACCTTCCTTTCAGAAATTGCTAAAATCTCATCACGCCGCGCCACGGCTCACGACTACACAGATCCTGAAGAAATCTGGAACACAAAAAACGTTTGCGGATTTAAGCATCGCCTAGAACGTTTGTTAGGATTTCCAACATTCACGCGTCGTTCTCTTGCTGAAGTCACCTATGACTATTACGAAGAGAAGGACGCAGATACGAAGTCAGAGATTCGCTTCCGCATTGTCGATCGCAGAACGGTTGAAAAGAGAACACTTCTTTCCGGCACCACGAAATACAAGACAAAAGAAGAAGCTGCCACCGCTCTCCGCCACGCAATCCAGCTCGGCATGAATGTTGCCAATTACGATGTTAAACAAGCCAAAAACGGCACTTGGTATGTTGTTATCGTCAATCGCACACCCACTGGTGAAGACATTGTCGCGATGCGGAAGCAGTATTTCCAAGATCGTGCAGAAGCAGAAATCACGCGAGATTTGCTCGTTGAATCTCTAGCAGAAAATTTTAGCGAAGAAGGTTCTTTCATCGTTGAACATTTACTCATGCGTCCTCGCAAACAAGAATGGCCACTACTCGCGGCTCCTCTCGAAGCGATTCCCTCCGCGCCACAATCATGGGATCCGTATTCGCACTATCTACACATCATCATGCCAGGTTGGGGTGTGCGTTTTGAGAAACCTCACTTTCGAGCTTTCGTTGAACAAACCATCCGCCGAGAGCTTCCGGCTCACCTCATCGCTCGCATTTGTTTCATCAGCAAAGAGCACATGCGTGAATTTGAAGGCTGCTACCAAGATTGGCTCAAAGCTTTAGCAAATCAACACCCGCAAATCGACCAAGTGCTCGCAAAGCTTATCGCTTGTCTGGAAATGATTCACACGATCTATCCGCCAGGCACATTGCACGACTGTATTGAGGACGGTGATGAGGAAAACCCAGTCGTCCTCGGCCGCACCCATCTCGGCTCAATCAAAAAACAATCTTAACCATTAACCTAAAGGAGAACTCATATGGACTCTACACTCATCAAACAGCCATTCAAACTTCCGCATCCGGTTTCTGGATTCACTTTCTTCACGGACGACCAAGTCCTAACAGCAGATCATTTAAATCAGCTGATTCATTATCTCGATTATCAAGAGCGAAAAACACGCGCCTGGTTAATTGGGACAGGAATCCGTCTGCCGGGCTTGTTATCACCCTTGAGCAAAACGCCGCTGCGTCTCAGCCCTGGCTGCGGCC
>JAAURL010000145.1 GCA_012032235.1 Akkermansiaceae bacterium
AGCTTCAGATCTGAGTGCGGCTACCCCCATCAACACCCCGCAGCTCCCCGGCACGCCAACTGCGAAGCCTTCCTCTGGTTCTAGCATGCCACTTAAAAAGGAAACGATGCGTGTCACATTGAGAGCCTCCGACGCGCCTCCTGCGGTGCCTCACTCCGCGATTCCGAATGCTTCTGCCGCTCCTGCTGCTGCAATACCCGCACCCAACGCGACCACGAAGCAGCCAGAGCAATCCCAAGTAAAACCGACACCAGTGCCTGTCACTCCGGCCCCGGCTCTTCCCAAACCAACATCGCCAGTCGCAGCAGAAAAACCTCTCGAATCCGCGGAACCAACAATTCCTGTTGCACAGCCCACAGCCGCTACACAAACTCCGGCACCTGCCAATCCGACACTGACTCCATCCGCGCCGACCGTAGAAGTATCCAAGGTTGAAGCAAAGAGCGACGAGGCTCCGAAAGGCCCAGTAAAATCTAGCGAAAGTATGACAGATCAGCAAACCCAACCGCCAGCTCCATCCATTTCCGCGCCTAGCGCAGCACCCAAAAAAGAGACCGTCCGCGTGACACTAAAAGCCGCCGATGCGGCACCAGCGGCACCAGCGGCACCAGCTGCTCCTGCCGCTCCGACTGCGGCGGCATCGCCAGCACCAGCATTAAGCGCACCACCTGCGCCAAGCGCCCCAGTTGTCGCGAAACCACCCGTTACTGCAATGCTCAATGCACCTGCAGCTCCTAAAGCACCTACTCCAGCAGCTCGTCCAGCAGCTGCACCCACGATCCAACTACGGCCCAGCGGGGCGCCAGCAGCTCCAGGTGCCCCCACTATCAAACTCGCCGCCGCACCAGCCCAGCCTAACCTACCTGGTGCCACAGCAGCCCCTGCCTCGACCCTTCCAAAGGCCACAGTCCCACTGAATGCTCCTGTCAAGGCTTCCGCTCCTTCCACCTTCTCTTCCACATCAGTGAATGAGGATGAAGAGGACGAGGATGAAGGCGGCAGCGAGGGCATTGTAAAGTGGCTCTTGTATGTCGCATTTGCCGCCGCTCTCCTCGCTTTAGGCACTGCCTTATTTACCGCCAACAACTGGACAGGCGGAGAATGGTCCAAGATCTGGGACTAATAGCCTCTCAGCAATAGAGAAAATTCTACAGAGCCGCTTTGCTCATCGCAGAGCGGCTCTTGACGTATGAGGATTCAGCATCCAAGTTCCGCGCATGTCCTTAAAACTTACAGAAGCTAATTTCCAATCCGAAGTCATCGATTCCACCCAACCTGTCCTAGTCGATTTCTGGGCAGAGTGGTGCGGCCCTTGCAAAATGATTGGTCCAATCATCGATCAAGTCGGCAGCGAACTCGATGGCGTCGCAAAAGTCGGAAAAGTGAATGTCGATGAAGCCCGCGATCTAGCCGTGAAATACAACGTGCGCTCCATCCCGCTTCTTCTCTTCTTCAAAAACGGCGAGGTAAAAGACCAAATCGTCGGTGCCAGCGTGACCAAAGATCAGTTGAAGGCAAAGCTACAAGCACTTGCGTAAGCTAACTGAAATCTCCTAACAAGCCGATCTGGAAAAATTCGGATCGGCTTTTTTTGCGCTAATGCCTCGCATCACCCACATCTAGAAACGTCTCACGAGACGCAGATAAATGGGAATGCAATATCCGCCACTCGTTTTTTTCTCTGATAAGTGTTAGAGAAATGCGGCAATGCAGAATATGTGGCTCTGGTTTTAACAAGCGCATTTCGTGTAGCATCACGAGCACCGCAGTCTGGCCGTGAATGCAGATATGCGTGTCGGTCGGTGGCTTAGATTGATCTTCTTTCACCGCCGGACTGAACAAATTTTCAAAAAATTGACGCACCTGATTTTTACCAGTGTAAACGGAATCTAACGAAATCGCGGAAATTTCGGCATGATCCGCGTGACACGCCATCACGATACCCACATCTCCATGATCGATTGCGGCTTTATAACGCAAAAGCATCGAACGAATCGCGGCAAGATCTGATGCGTGGCCAAAGAACTGCCGAATATTCATCGCTTCAAAATGGTTGAGGGCTTACATCCGAATTGTTCTTCAAATGCTTTGGCAAAGCGTCCCATATTTTCAAAGCCATATTGTGTCGCAACTTCTGTGACACTTGTTCTCCCTTTTGTTAGGGCGGCGTAAGCGGCCTCCAGCCGGCACTGGCGATGAAACTTCATTGGACCAAGATTCAGATACACTTGAAACGCTTCATTCAGCGCACGTGTGCTGCAACTGACAGCCTTGGCGAGTGCTTGTAAATCGAAAGGCTCCTCAATGTGCTGAATCATATAGTAAGCAGCATGTTCGACTCGATGCATCATGGGTCCCCAAGCGCGACCGCGCTGAACGACGGCCATCATGTTAGGCGGCGCTAGCGCGATGGCTTTGATGAGTGCTATCTCTAAACAATATCGCGAAAGTATATCTGTGCGATCTTCGATCATATACCAAAGACTTGCAGCCAGATCATAGAGTCCCCGTCCATGTGGTGTGCCGCGTAGATAAGTCGAGGGTTTCACCAAAGGAAGATGATCACTATCAAAGTATTCCTGCATGACAGCATCGAAATGCGTTTGATCGATATAAATCATTAGGCTCGGAAAGCGTGGTGTAGGTGACGCTACCTGTGAGCCAAGCTGATAAATGCTCGCTAGGTGGCGTTCGAGGTCGTCATGCTTCGCTTCTTCGGAAACAGAATCTTGTCCCGAAAATTCAAAGCGAACGACATCATGCAGCGGCAGAAAACTTTGTGCAGATTCCCAATCCACTCGCTTGATCATGGTATGCCCAAACGATGCCACCTTGGCATGTTCAAGGTTTCTCTGGCCTATTGCCCACTCGGGAATGGTTTCGAGTCGTGTACTATCATCCGTTAATTTCACCCTAGAACTATATGACCAGTCGAGGGAGAGAAAAAGACGATTTTCGCATAAACTTCGTGCCTTGAGCGTCTTTCGCACTGCGTTTCATCTGTGACAGTCTCTGCGCTCTGACAGAATTCTCTATCCTATTTCATATGAAACACAAACTCCTTATCATTGGCGGTATTTCTGCATTTATCATGACCGGCCATTTAAATGCCGCTGTTATTTTGGCACTAGATTTCAACTCAAATACTGGTGTCGCTGTTACACAAACTGGCTTTGACTCGTATTTGCTAGATCCAGCCGCTCTGCCTTCACAGGGCACCGTGCGCACGTTTGGAGATTACACTGTCACTGCTAGAGGAGTCGCGGGTACGGCGACACAAACGATTCCTGGACCGACAGGTTTTCAGGGAACCTCTAATCAATTAGATGATCGCGATCGTTTGGATTTTTCTGGCGGCGGTGCACTGACATTCAATGACCTGTATCGCGACTTCATCTTTGCGCTAGATCGAAACAACGGCGGTATGGATATTACCATAGATGGTCTGATGCCAGACAGTTCATATAGCTTTGAGATATGGTCTTATGATCCATCAAGTCTGGGCGGAAATCTAGGCGCGCGCCAAGCTACCGTGTTTCCGACTGGTCAGCACAAGGGCTGTCAGTTGCAGAAAACTATCAGTTTCGTGCAGAAAATGAGCCGACAAATAACAACCCGAGCTTCACTTTCACTGCGATTGCAGACATCGATGGCCAAGTCATCATCTCAGGCCGTCGCGATGCTCTTTCCACCAATGACACAGAAGCAGAGTTCGGGGTTTTCCTCAACGGCTTGCGTATTTCCACCGTACCCGAACCTAGCTCAGTTCTTTTGGCTGCGTTTTCGGGTATTTGCTTATTTAGGCGGAAGCGTGCCACTATTTAGATTTCTAAAACGCGAACTGAAATCTCCTAACAAGCCGATCTGGAAAAATCCGGATCGGCTTTTTTATTAGGAAATTTCACGCAATTTTCATGAAGTCTGCATCACTCGTTCATCGAGTGGGAATTTGTTAGCGGCATGAATTTGCGCCAACTCATCCATCCTGATGTCGATTGGTTGGATTCACCGTCACCGCAGCGGGTCGCTCGAGTAGCGACAACTGCTTTTGCCGGGTTGGCGCTATATGGATTCACTGTTGGCTACTGGCGTGATCCAGTCATGGGCGTTTACGTAGCGATCAAATTGCCTTTGCTGATCGCTCTAACTCTGGGAGCAAATGGATTGCTTAATGGGTTGTTAGGAGTATTGTTAGGCACAGGCTTGAGGTTCCGCCAATCCTTTTTGGCGCTCTTAACATCTTTCGCGTTGGCCGCGCTCATTCTGGGTTCCCTAGCACCCGTGACATTTCTGTTGGCTTGGAATGCGCCTGCTCCCGATTCCGAGGGAGCAAGAAATGCCCATTCCGCCTACCTCATCACGCATACTTTTCTCATCGGCTTTGCTGGAATTGCGGCGAATCTGCATCTTCATCGCCTGTTAGTCGTGAAAGCACCGACACGCATGGCGGCCACAGTCACATTGCTTGCTTGGCTGGGCGGAAACGGATTTCTCGGCGCGCAGTTTTCCTGGATTTTGCGGCCATTTTTCGGAAGCCCGAATCTAAACGTGCAGTTTCTCCGACCTGATCCGATGAATGGAAATTTCTACGAATCCGTCTGGAGATCGGTCCACAGCATCGGTGGGGAATACGGCCCATTTATACTATTTTTCATTCTTCTCTTATTAGTCACTCCGATTCTCCACGCCATCCAAACCACCACAAAATCATGAACCCGCCCGAACCAACAATCGCCATCCAACCACCGCCACTGGAAGCTCCGTTACCAGAAAAACTCGACTTCAAAACCTTGTTCGAGGCGCTCCTCCGTCGACCGCAAGCACTTGTCTATCGCCTAGCAGAACCGAATCACGGCGCGACTTGGCGCTTCGCCATGATGGCCATTCTCTCTATAGTGCTTTTCGGTTTCGTTCTAGGCTGCTTTGCAAAAAATGAACAGCTCTGGGCGGCACCTGCGAAAGTCACTGCCGGTCTTCTATTCTCTGGTTTGATCTGTTTTCCCAGCCTTTACATTTTCGCCACATTAGCCGGAGCACGCGTTTCCATTTCACAACTCGCCGCTTGCCTCACAGGAGCATTGGCACTGGCTGGACTGCTGCTGCTCGGCTTCGCGCCAGCAGTTTGGATTTTCGCAGAGTCTACGGATTCGCTAGGCTTCATGGGCACATTGGCTGTCGGCTCATGGATCGTAGCTGTGTTCTTTTCTCTACGATTTCTCAAATCTGTCATCTTCGCAACTGGCGGCACGCAGAAAGGTCCACTCTTGATTTGGAGTATTGTATTTTTGTTAGTTACATTACAAATGACCACTTCCCTACGTCCCATTCTGGGGCGCTCAGAGAAAAAATTTCTCACTCAGGAGAAAAAATTCTTCCTTCAACACTGGAACGATACCTTCGGTAGTTCGCTCAATCAAAAAACTCCACTGCCAGAACCTCAGCAAATACCGGCGGCTGAAGAGAACCCTTCGAGAGGCGGGAAAAATCCCTTCAATGAATGAGCTCTTTCTCCGGACCCAGTTTTACAAACCGCGAAACTTCCTGTGCGAACCAATCTTGCTTTTCCCAGGGAACGCGATGGCCGGAGCTTGGCGCGATCAGGAGAGATGCGTTCGGCAACAGGGAAATGGCTCTTTCTGCTAGAGCGATATACTTGAGATCCTTTTCCCCGACGATCCACAAGACAGGAGTAGAAATCTCACCCAGCCGATCCCACAGTGAAAATTGCGCCCCTAAAGACCAGTCAACAAAGCTCCGGGCGATTTCCCTACGACGCGAGATAAGCTGCCCGGATGTCTGAGCATCTCGCTGTGGCACGTCACCGAGGGTCGGTTGCGCATTCCAGGCTTGGAGAAACTCTTGCCAGTCCCCTGTTAAGGAGCGTGTCGCCCATTCAGCATCGGATCTGCGCCTATCGGATTGCTCCTCTTCATTTTGCAAACCTGGATGCGCAGAGACGATCACCGCAGCCTGCCATGGATGACCTTTTTCTAACAATGCATGCAACGCCAGACGTCCGCCCATGGAATAACCTAACAGTGCTTTGCCATGACCCCGCGAGATTTCTCCGTGAGCATCCGCATTGAGTGCTTTTGCAAATTGAGTCAAAGGCATCGAGCCGCATTCTAGAAATCGCCATAGATCGACTGCACGCGAGCCGATGCCATTCGCAGAAAGCTGCTTGGTAAACGCACGCCAATCCGCCGCCATTCCCACAGCACCATGCAGGCACCAGCACTCCATCGCGCCTGCCGCGCGGCGTTCGTCGGTTTGTTTCGAGTATTGGATCAAGGTTTCCGCGCACCGGCTGGCGCTGGTTTTTGGACTTCCTCCATCGGTATTTCCATCATCTTAAAAAACTCAGCTTTTTGCTCCTGTGTGATGAATGATCCAAACATCCCACTCATCAAACCTAAAGGCACAAGAATGGATGCGATCGTTAGAAACCAATAAATCAAGGCCAACAAAAAACCAATACCGTCCATTTTTTTCATTTGTGCATAGCCCGGTGGGCAAGCAAATGCCCGATAGCCCAACCAGATTCCTAACAATGGAACCAAGTAGCCAAGGATCCATGCTCTACTCATTCCCAAATTCGTAAAGCGACTGACACTCGCAGCAAGAATCAGCAACCCGACGAGGAGCGTTAAAACGTAGGGAACATATTGCACTTGGATCGGCCCCACGATGGCGGCGACGAAATCTTTGGCGAAAAAATATCCTACTCCCAAGAGCAGAGGGAAAATGAACAAAATGAAGAAATAGGCTCCCCGCCCGGTTCCAGGCCAATCTGCGGCCCGTCCCATCGACGTTTCACCATGGCCAAACGGATCAGAACGGAAAGAGGCTGCTGGCGGCGCGAGCGGCTCGGTGTCTTTTGCAGGTGCCACCCGTTCAAAAAGACCTTTGATCTCACCCGTAGGGATCCACTCGTTCATTCCATTTTTCCATGCAAGATCTAGGCGAGGATTCAAACGTCCATTAGCAGCCATTTGACGGAGCTCATCGAAAGTCGCTGGTCCTAGTCGCTCGCCGTTTCGAGAATAAAACCAGTCACCTGAATGTGTGTCATGCATAAATCTAACTATCGAAAATTCAAAAATCTGTCAAACCTCTGCTGAGATTCGCATGATCACTCAGCGAGTTCAGAGCTCCCACCGCAAGATTTTTAGGTCTTCATCGACTGAATCATCTCGCGATACGTTTCCACCGCATTCGTCTCGATCCTTTTAAGCTCCGGATCTTTATCCAAATCCACAAAGTATAAGCCAAAATCCGTGTTCGGGTCAAAAGGGATGGCCCCATTCGCGATTGGATGTGATCGACCAGCAGTTATATCCTTTCACAGGAATTCCGTGATCCAGCGCATATTCGACTTCGGCAAGGTGCCTGCGGAGATAATCGGTGCGTGAAACACCATTTGCTACCGGCACGCTGCCATTTTCCACAACGAATAATTCCTGATCCGGAAACCAGCGATGAAAGCGCCGCAACGCGTGCAAAAGCCCTTTAGGCCAGACGGGAGCTTTGAGGAAACGCCCTCTTGCAGCTTCTTCCAGCGCGCGGAAATTTCCGAGTTTCCACGTTGGTAGGCCCCAATAATAATCGAGCCCGACAAAATCTTGCGCCCCGATCGCTTCGTTCGGACACAGCTCTTTCGGCAAACGTCCAGAAGTGCCGAGATACCACCAATTTGAATTC
Organism: Akkermansiaceae bacterium; assembly: GCA_012032235.1. GTDB lineage: Bacteria > Verrucomicrobiota > Verrucomicrobiia > Verrucomicrobiales > Akkermansiaceae > Luteolibacter. Next base: position 7,702 of record JAAURL010000145.1, read on the forward strand.
CCGATCATGGTAGTGGTGCCCCAAAATCGCCATGCCCAGTTCAGCCAACTGGATTTCGCCGATAAGACTTTGAGCCGTGCGTGGGGCTCTAACGGAACAATTTCCAGACAAGTTTCGTCATTGAAAATTTCCTTAGCGATTCGCTTTGCTAGCTTAATCTCCAATCCTTCGCAATGGCTGTCAGTAGAAATCCCCGGTGCATCCGTGCGGATCCCGATGCGAATTTTCCCACGCCGCATGACACGCCGCATGGCACGGCTTTTCAGCAGCTCCTGCGGATTTCCGGATGGGTCGCCTAATACTTCCGACAAGGAAATAGGACGTCGTGCTGTGTGAGCGACTCGCCGATCATCTGCGGTAGTTATAGCTTCTTTTTGGAAAGAAAGAACCGCTTTGTTCACCATGCCCAACAATTGCCAATGACCATGCGGCGCTGCCACTACATAGGATTCATCACTCAATCCAGAAACGAGAAATCGCAAACCCTGATCGTTTAACCCTCCGATAGTAAAAGAAGCGCATCTCCATAAACTGACATCGAC
>JAAURL010000146.1 GCA_012032235.1 Akkermansiaceae bacterium
CGGATGGGTGAAATCCAGAGGTACCAACAAATCTTGGAAAGTCACAAATAAACCAACATTCCAAGGTCAATTTAGCTTGGTGGCGGAAAAATTACGTGACGGAGATTCTGCTGGAATTTCTTACAGCTCTAACTTTAAAGCTGGCGTCATTGGCTTTGTTCTCAAAACTTCGACTGAGTCTAACGGTGACAAAGTCCGCTTCCTCATAGATGGTGTTCCGCAGACCTTATCCCCAAACAGTTCTAAACCGTTTGAGCTCTCTGGAGAAGTTAACTGGAAATCCTATTCATTCCCGCTCACTGCGGGCAATCATACAATTCAGTGGATCTACAAGAAGGATGATAGTTTCAAAGTTGGTCAAGACAAAGTCTGGCTCGACAATGTGACATTGCCAGAGACGACCCAAGAAATTGTGATTAAAGACCCTGCTGACAACTCGATCACCAGTGGTGCATTTACCGCGCAACTGCCTGAAGCAAATGATGGTGGTTCTTCCGCGGCTCAAACCTTCAAGATTATGAACACTGGAAACGCGGATCTGTTCGGATTGCAGGTTTCCGTTGAAGGCGCAAACAGTGGCGATTTTACAATAACGCCCCCTAAGGAAGCGGTTTTACCAGGAAGCTCTACCAACTTTGGCGTCAGCTTTACACCGAAGGGAGCTGGTTTACGTACAGCGACGGTTCGTGTCCGCAGCAACGATGTGGATGAGTCTAACTTCTTAATCCAAGTTGAAGGTAATGCTTTGCCATACCCTAGAATCGGACTCTCACAGGCGACTAAGCAATTGGTTGATAATGACAAAAATAGACTCAATTACGGGAAGACTCAGGTTCGTAATGGTGGCAAGTCTAAGTCCTTTACTATCACCAATAACGGCTCTGCACCTCTTACGGATTTAGCAATCAGTAAATCAGGTAAATTCAGACGCGTCTATGAATTGGGATCTCTCAGTGCCACTTCTCTGGCCCCTGGGGAATCAACAATCATAACCGTCAGCTTTAAGCCGAAGAAAATAAGAGGCAATCAGAAAGCATCGATCAGTATTTCGAGCAATGACGGCCAGACCGGTAGATTCGATGTAAAACTGAACGGAGAGGGCATTGCGAAAAAGAAGAAGAAATCGAAGGAAGCTTTGGTCTTGAAATCGTCGCTTGCTTCTAGCTCCTCGCTAGAAGCAGCATTTGGTTCCTTCGATAATTTTAGCGCAACGGATTATTCGACTGCGGTTGATGTAGTTGACGGTCAGAAATACCTATCACTCACAGTCGCAAAGAGCGCTGAGAATGCAGGCAGCGTGATTGAAGTTTCTTCCGATCTGATTGATTGGTATAGCGGTGATCAGTATACCACTACGATCCTGGATAACGCGACAACACTAAAAGTGCGTGATAACACTCCGGTAACGCCTGAAGCGAAACGCTACATTCGCCTCAAATAATCAGAACCGCTTTATCAAATTCATCAAAGCCGCTTAGCATTTACTGGGCGGCTTTTTTGTTGCTTGTTTGAGGATAGTGATGAAATTTCAAGGATCATCTAGCCATGTTTCTCCCGATTTTCCATGATCTGATCAAACTTCAATGGCGGGCGGTGCTCGAAGAGTTGAAGCGCTCCGGTAGCTTGCCCGTGAGTGTATTGATGCGGAAATTGGACATCAGTTACATGGCTGCAAAGCAGCATTGCGAAGAGCTCAAAAAAATCGGCTATCTTGAGCGCACAAGGATTCCTCGCTCCTCTGTGGGGCGTCCTGAAATTTTCTACAGCCTCAGCGTCAAAGCGGATGGGCTCTTTCCTGAAGCTGGCGCGAATTTCACACTCGATTTGTTAAGTGAGGCCAAATCTCTCTACGGTGAAAGCGCGCCTGATAAACTACTCTTCCAGCATTTCAAAAAACAACAGGAAAAATGGGTGCTTCATTTTGCGAAGCTCACCACTTTAGCTGAAAAAGCTGAAAAGCTAGCTTCGTTGCGCGAGCAAAGTGGGTGTTCCACACGTTGTGTGTTGACCGAAAATCTAGGCGTTAGGCTCGAAGAGTTTCATAATCCCTTGCAACGAATTTTTGAGCTCTACCCGCGGGCGATGATCATGGAGCAGAAAGTGATCGAGCAATTCTTGGGAACGCGAGTGAATCGTCGTGAAATAGACAGTGGTCGCCAAGGACAACCGCGGGTGATTTTTGAAACTTGCTCGTAAAAGTTTTCTCGAATGGATATACTGCCGACTGCGTCTGAAATCCTAGCACTTTAAAATCATGAAGCCCTCGCATCTATTTCCGTTGACCATTTTGGCTATTTTCACCGCGTCCAGTTGTGATCGACCGCAAAACCATCACCAGACATCGAGAAAAAAATCGCTGAACTGGAGTTGAAAAATCATGAAGCCATTGAGCGGCAGCGTGCTTTGGAACGGGAGCTGGAAGATCAAAAACTCGCTGCCGAGCGTGATGCGATCGAGCGAGAACGCTTGAAAATAGAGGAAGCCCGCGTCGCGCTAGAGCGTCAACAAGGAGAGGTGGCAGCAGCCCAGGCGGAGGTAATCCGCAAGCGAGAGGAAGAGTTAGCCAGCAGGGAGGTAAAGCTGGAGAAAATCCAAACCGATCTATCAGAAAAAGAAGACGAGCTAAAAGAAAAAACACAGCATCTCAGTGATCGAGACATCGACTTAGCAGGCCGTGAAGCGATCGCATTTAAACCGACAGAGCGGCGTGAGCCAGTGGCGGACCATCAATTATTTTATGACTCACTCTCCTCATATGGTTCATGGTTTGAATCACCAGATTATGGTTACGTTTGGCAGCCAGCGGCAGTCAGAGATTCGAACTGGAGACCTTATACTCGGGGCAGTTGGGCTTGTAGTGACCGCGGTTGGGCATGGGTTTCTGATGAGCCTTTTGGTTGGGCCACTTATCATTATGGCCGTTGGACACTCGTTCGTGGTCGCGGCTGGATCTGGGTGCCAGGCTCTGAATGGGCACCTAGCTGGTGCACTTGGCGTGAAAGCAATGATCATATCGGGTGGGCGCTCTCCCGCCTGAGACTCTAGCCTACCGTGGCCATCGCTGGGATTCGACTGTAGAGGCGCAGTTTGGCATCGGTGCATTGTGTTTTAGCTTCGTTGCGATTCGGGATTTTGACCGTCCGATTTACCGCCACTGCCTTCCTGTTTCACAAAATGTAACGATCATCCATGGAACACAAAACATCACCAATATCTACGTCCAGGATCGCCAAGTGATTTGCGGTGGTCCGCGGTACCGTGATCTCAGTAGACGCATCGGCAGACAGCTTCCATTCTATCAGTTGGAAATGGATTCATATGATTCACAGATCCAAGATCCATCGAGATTCCGCCCGCGTGTTCGTGGAAATAAATTGTTCGTTTCTGCGCCTAACGTAGATGTTGAATGGAATGCCGCTCTCAGGCCGCGCGATACGAAAGGCCGGATTGAGTCCCGTGACATCGAACGTAGCGGCAAAGTCAGTGATGAGGCGATGCAGCGTTATCACCAAGAGCGCGACCATCGCCGCCAGAAAGCTGAGGAGGCTGTGACACGTCTGGGTGGTCATGAAAAATTTGAACAACAACGGAATCAACGCTTTGGTCAAAACCGTGGCCGAGTGCAGGAGCAAGATCGTCGTGAAACAGATCGCCAAGTGGAGATCAAGCCGAGTGGCAAACAACGCGATGAATCGAATCATCGCTTAACAGAAAACCAGCCACGCGTTGTCGAATCGAGGCGAGATCAAGATACGAATAGGAAACTTCAAATACCTGAGATCCGACACGAATCGTTGCAAAGGCAGACTGTTGAGCGCAGGCAACAAGAGCAAGTTCAACAACAGGAAGAGCAACAGCGTCAACAACGAGAGCGTGGCCAAAAAGCCCAGCAAGAGCAGGTGCAGCGCCAGCAACAAGAGCAGGTGATCCGTCAGCAACGGGAAGGCGAGCAGCAACAGCGACAACAACAGGAAAGAGCTCAACGTAGCCAACAAGAAGAACAACAACGCCAGCAGCAAGAGCAACAAAAGCAGGTGCAGCGTCAACAAGAGGAACAGCAACAGCGCCGGGTGCAACGCCAGCAACAGGAACAACAAGAGCAGGCTCAACGTCAACAGCAGGAGGAGCGGCAACGCAAACAGCAACGTCAGCAGGAGGAGCAGAATCAGCGTCAACAAGAAGAGCAACAGCGCCGCCAACAGCAAGAGGAGCGGCAACGCCAAGAGCAGCGACAGCAGAAAGAAGAGCGGCAGCGTCAGGAGCAACGTCAACAGGAAGAACGAAGGCAAGAACAGGAGCGAAACCAACGGAAGCAGCGCGAAGAAAACAATAATCGCCAGCAGCAGGAGCAAAATGAGCAACGTCAACGCCAGCAAAAAAACGATGACGGAGAAAGGCAGCGTAAAGAGAAGAACAGGTGAACCCGGATGATGCGTTAGCAATAACAAATGTGCCTAAGTAGGCACCGCCACCAAGATCGTAATTGTGATGATGCGGGGGTGGAAATGCGCCAACGGACTGGAGGAAGCTGGAGCAGCCGATCTCGCGACCTGTCCGTCACGGAAATTTGGACCTCCATTCCGATTTCCTAATGCATGATTTGGAAAAACGATTCGTCAGCGTGCACGTTCCCAAGAAACGACGCGATCTTTGGCAAACCAAACGGATCCGGAATAAGTCGGCACGTAGGTGAAATCCGGCCCTGCAGCTAATCCGAAATAGGAACTCCTGCCGAAACGTCCGTACCCACCATAGCCGTAGCCAATCGAGTAATGGGTATTCGCGACAGCTCTCGATTTCACATAGTCCCAGCGCTCCGTCCGTCTGGAATTTTGATAGCCTTCGAAACGTTGAGAAGGTGGTCCCCAGGAAAGTAGCACGGCATCTTTCGACATTCCTTTGTCGACGATTCCTTGTCTGACTAGTTCCTGCTCCCTACCAGAGAGCGCTGCGTATTTCTCCGGATTTGCCTGAATCCTGGCATGTGGTGTGGAGGGCACGCAGGCGGAAAGTGCAGCACCGATCAATAGACAAAATAGGATTTTTTTCATAGGAAACAACTAGATGGAATTTTCCCCACATGCAATGCCGAGGATCACGAATTTAAAGAAGTGTAGAAACGGGCTTGCCAACTGTGAATACAACGCAGCAATCTTTGCCCGAAAATCTTACTAAAAATTACCCTATGTCCGAACTTCTTGAAGATGCTGAGCTCTCAGACGCATTGAAAAAATGTCCTGAGTGGGATTACGAAAAAAAGTCTATTTCCCGAACAGTTGAGTTTGAGGAATTCATGGACGCGATTGATTTTATCAACGACCTAGCAGAAATCGCAGAAGAAGCGCAGCATCATCCAGAAATCACGATCAAACACACGAAGGTTTTGCTCAGGCTCACTACGCACGATGCTGGCGGCTTGACAGATTTGGACATTGAGCTGGCTCAGCGCGTGGATAATTTGGTCGATTGATCGAACTCTTATTCTCCTTGATCAACGGGCAGAATCACTTGCGAGAGTGGCTCTGCTTTTTCATTTGATAGGAAAAACTAACGAGGAAGCATCAGCTCATCGTCTTTCAATCCAGTGAGTTTTCCCAAGCCCTTCATCAGGCTGCGTAGCGTGAAAAATAGGAAGATGAGAATAGGAACGCCAATCACAGCAAAACCCCAGCCTGTGACTTTTGCGATGATGCTATTGAACTTTTCTAACGCATCGATGGCATTTGCATCGAAGCCTCTGAAAAACCACTGTGCGAGACCCAGATTCATCAGCGAGCTAAGGAAAAAAGACGCGGCAAATAGTTTAGTCGCGCCAAAAAGAAGTTTCTGGTAATTCGCTTGAGCGGAAATTTCAGCGACGCGGTTTTCGATTTTTGGAATGTCGAAAATTGAATCGTTATAGAGAAAGACGCGGATCAGCGGGCTTGCAGTGCGATGTGAAGTCAGAATGGCGATTCCTAAAATGAAAGGAATAAGCGCCTCCTTGATCCCGAAGAGCATACCCGCATTCGGTTTGACCGTGCCGTCTTTGTTCCACAGATAAAGTGTCAATCCGCCGGAAAGTAAAACGGAGATGAAGCCGAGTGCGGAGAAGAAATTCCCTTTGCGAGTTTTAATGAAATGCCAAGCGCCGTATCCTAGTGGCAGCGCGAGAGCCAGCACCATGGCTTTGACAGGTCCGATATGCCAGGGCTTTGCGACTTTACCCAGTTTTTCCTGTATGTCGGGATCTTTGCTGAGGTAGCTGAGGATCAGCACGGGAACGATCACGTTGATGAGGATATTGGCGAGTGGATGTTCCTGCGGCGATTTATTTTCAGACATGGCGAATTGCACTGGAGACAAGCAGTTGGAGCCTCCCGTGAAAATCAAAAAAGCCATTTTCGCTAGATTCTGATCAGGCGACTTTCAAGTAAGGCTTCATTTTTTGACAGCTCCTCCAAACACGCTTAATTTCTAGGCCGATTGCAATAAATTCTTACAACTTCAAACGATATGAAAAATAAACTCTGGATCACAACACTGGCTCTCCCAGTTTTCCTTGCTGCCTGCGATGAGGCAAAAACGGTCACTGAAAAGATGAGCTCTACTGCTGACAAAATGTCTAAAAGCGTGGAGGAAATCGCTGACAAAACCAAGGAGAGTAGCCAAAAAATCACTGAGCTCACTGAGAACACGAAAGCTACGATGGATAAGCTAAATGAGCAGGCCAAAGAGATTACCGACCAAGCGGCTGCTAATTTAGAAAACGTCGATGAAGCAACTAAAAAAATGATCGCGGAAAAAACTCAGCAAGCCGCCGATGCTGCGAAAAAAGCAATGGAAGAAGCTGCGAAAACCGCGCAAGAAGCCGCCGACAAAGTCAAGTAAGCGGCTTCTTATGATTCGCGAGAAGTGCGGCGTATTTTAGCAGCATCCTGAGGGGCTAGAAATCAAATAAAATACCCCTAATAGGAATTCATACTTGGCAGTGGCTAAATCCGGTTTACCCCTCATCAATGCCAGACGCTACCTATGTCCATGATGCCTTCGCGAGAATTGCGGACCGCTATGTGATGACGAACCATGTTCTCAGCTGCGGAATGGATATTTGGTGGCGGAAAGTGGTCACCGCACGCATCAAAAAATGGCAACCTGCTAGGTTGTTAGATGTTGCCAGTGGCACAGGTGATCTTGCCCTAGAAATTCAGGATCAATGTCCGCAGTGTGAGGTCATTGCTTCGGACTTTTGTGCGGAAATGTTAGCTCATGCATCCAGCCGTGGCTTGCAAAAAACGATGGTCGCAGATGCGTTAAATCTCCCTTACCGTGATGCTGAATTCGACGTCGTCACTGTCGCTTTTGGTCTGCGAAACATGGCAGATTATCCGGCAGCGCTTCGGGAAATGCGCCGAGTCCTCAAACCCGGTGGTCGCCTCGTCATTCTCGATTTTTCGATTCCACAAGGGATCTTGCGCGGACCCTATCGCTGGTATCTACATCACGTCCTGCCGAAAATGGCGGGTTGGCTCACGGGCCAAAAAGACGCTTATGAATATCTAGGCGGCTCGATTGAGCAGTTTCCCTCTGGAGAAGCGATGAAGGAATTATTGAGAAACTGTGGTTTCTCAATAACGACCGCCACAGGACTCACTTTCGGCGTGGTGACTATCTATGAAGGAACTCGCGGTTAACTTTCGTTGAAATGTCATTGCCTCGCCGGAAGGGGAGGATCTAAAATTCAAAGCGATGAAATTAGAAAAATTAGTATCTGAAGCTGAGGTCGCTGCACGAGTGAAAGAAGCAGAAATGACCCCACGGTATGTCTTACTTTCGATCAATTAGTTTCTGGGTTAAAGCGTCGTACTAGCTAGTTTTCACAAATGGATTTAAAAACTTACCTTACCACCCGTGTTGCTGAGGTAGATGCTGCGCTGGACGCTTTTTTGCCGAAGGCTGATGTAAGGCCAGTGACGATTCATGAGGCGATGCGATATTGCATTTTCGCTGGAGGGAAAAGGCTACGGCCCGTATTTTGTCTCGCAGCAGCGGAGGCTTGTGGTGGGGAAATCTCGCGGGCGTTGGCTCCCGCTTGTGCGGTGGAACTCATGCATACTTACTCGCTAGTTCACGATGATCTACCTGCGATGGACGATGATG
>JAAURL010000147.1 GCA_012032235.1 Akkermansiaceae bacterium
CAGCCATTGGGATGGGAATTGGAAATTTCCGAGCCCTGAAAGGGCGGAATGAATTCGTTGCGGATCATTTCTGGGGTCATCGTTTGATTTCGCCCCGGTGGGGCTTGAGGGTTTTATGATGTGATTTTCCCAGGACTGCGTTGCACCTTCACTGGGCTATCTCATTTCGCCTCGTTGAGGCTGAAGATCCGTCCTGAATCGTTACCTGGAATTTAGATTTTCGAAAGTTCTCCAGCGATAGCGACTGCGGCAGTTTCTCTGGCCCAGTGATCCGCGGCGACGACAGCGTCGAGTGTATTGGCCGGCGTGACTTGATGTGCATCCATCACGGCGGTGACGCATTTCCAGATCCCGGGAAAAGTGATTTTTATGGCTCGAAATGCATCGACCGCGACTTCGTTCGCGGCATTGAAGACAGCGGGTAATGTTCCACCTGTTAGGCCAGCGCGACGGGCCAAATTGATTGCAGGGAAATCATTTGTTCTCGGTGCCTCGAATTCTAACTTTGCCAACTTAGGGAAATCTAACGGTTGAAGGGCTCCTTTGATTCGTCGTGGCCAGGTCAGCGCGTATTGAATCGGGAAGCACATATCAGTCCGGCTCATTTGCGCCAGGACGGAGCCATCGGTAAATTCCACCATCGAATGAACAATACTTTGTGGATGCACAACGACGTCGATACGCTCCATGCCGATGCCAAATAGCCAGCGTGCCTCGATCATTTCCAGTCCCTTGTTGAATAGCGTGGCCGAATCGATGGTGACCTTCGGTCCCATTTCCCAAGTCGGATGTTTCAGCGCTTGCTCCAGCGTGACCTTGGCGATTTCCTCGTTAGACCAAGTCCGAAATGGCCCACCGGATGCGGTGAGGATCAATCGGGAAATCTCGCTTTCCGTGCCGCGATGGCCATCGAGACATTGGAAAATTGCGTTGTGTTCGCTATCAACTGGCAAGAGTTTGACTCCACGCCTATCCGCTGCAGCAGTGATGATTTCTCCCGCCATGACGAGGATTTCCTTCGAGGCGATGGCGAGGTCTTTTCCCGCCTCAATCGCAGCGAGCGCGGGGTATAATCCCGCGGTGCCGACGATGGCGACTAGCACGATGTCTGCCTCAGCAAGTGTAGAAATTTCTAACAATCCTGTCGCGCCAATGTGGATTTTCACATCGGTAGGCAGTAAAGATTTTAGAGTCGCTTCCTGAGATGCATCGTAAATAGCGACGTGGCGCACACCGGTTTCCTTGGCTTGCGCGGCGAGGCTTTCAACACTGCTGGATGCCGCCAATCCGATGATTTCAAATTCGTCCGGAAGTTCGCGGGCTACTTTTAGCGTGGAGGTGCCGATGGATCCGGTAGAGCCCAGCAAGACCACTTTTCGCTTAGCGGGCAGGGGATTCATGCAGCAGGAAGGAGAATCCATTTGATGTAGAAATACAACGCAGGTGCGGTGAAACAAATGCTGTCGATGAGATCCAGCGAACCACCGATGCCAGGGAGCATTTTCCCGGAATCCTTCGCATGAATGGATCGCTTTAGAACGCTCTCTGCCAAGTCACCGATCACGGCCAGCACGGCGAGGATCAGCCCCAGGGAAATCACGTGAGTCCATTTTTGGAAAAACCAAAGATGCTGTGGGAAAAGAGCATAGAGCCCACAGCCTGCGAGCTGTGAAAAAACAATGCCCCGCCGAACCCTTCCCATGTTTTCCCAGGACTCACATGCGGAATCATTTTGTGTCTCCCGATCATCGAGCCAACGATGTAGGCTCCCATATCGGTGAATTTTGTGACGGTCAGCAACCACAGCAGCGCGAAGGCACCCGAGGTATTCACGATGCCTGCGATCTCGGTTTTGCTCGGGATGATAAAGGTGACCCGCGCTACGAAGCTGAATAGAAACGCGATGTAGACAAATCCTAACAAATTCACCGCTACCGCTACCAGCGCCTCTGCACCGCGGATCGGATAGCGGAGCTGTAGAGTGAAGGCTCCGACGATCGCTGCGAAAATCGAGAATTGATCAAGATTGAGCGGGACATTTTTATCCCCAATGATGAAGCAATAGGAGATATAGGAAATGTAAATGCCTGTAAGAAGAATCCCAAAGCGTGGGAAGCACTTCACATCAGCCGCACGCATCATCTGGAAATACTCGATCGTCGCGATCAGCATCAACGCTGCGATCAGTGCCAAAACTCCCCACGACTGGTGACTTAAAAAAATGGCTGTGACGAGTCCCCACAAAAAGAGAGTGCTGGCGCTGCGTCGAGCGAAGACCAGAGCCTTGGATTGTGAAGGTGGTGATGGACTGTCTGCCATTTGCGACAGAATCCAAGACGGCTCAGGCGGGCGTGGCAACTCATTCCCTAAAAATCCCTCTATCTTTCAAAGAGTTCCCTGTGGCAGGGAGGCCAGATACGGCGGATGAGAAACTATTTCTTTTGACCTCTAGGCGCGACGGCGAAGCGGTATTTCGCGATGGAGTCCACGATGCCACCTGCGACAGCGGCTTGGTATTGATCGTTCGCGATTAGGCGTGCTTCGTAAGGATGGCTAAGGAAACCGCCTTCAAATAGAACGGCGGGATGACGCACGCCAGAAAGAACACTGAATCTTGCCCGCTTGATGCCGCGGTCGAAGGTGTTTTTCCCTAGGCGGCGAAGCATGGAACCATGGAGCGATGTGGCTAGGGCGATGTTTGCAGAATCGTGTTCGTTACCATTCGCGTCGCGAAGTCGCTCTCTTTGATGCCGCTGCCATAATGAGGAACGCTAGGAGGAGAAAGGGTAAAGGTCTCGATGCCACGTGCATTACTATTTCCTGAATTGAAATGGATGCTTACGAAAATGGCTTCGTCTTTAATCGCATTTGCGATGTTCACCCGTTCTTGGAGGGAAATGAAAACATTGCTATTGCGTGTCATGATGACTTTGAAGCCTTTCGACTCGAGCTGGGATTTCACCAAGCCTGCGACTTTTAAATTATAAAAGGCTTCGTAGCCGAGAGAATTTGACGCGCCAGTATCGCTCCCGCCGTGGCCCGGATCTAAAACGACGGTGCGGAAATCTCCTGCGTTATTGATGAAATTGGGACGCAGCACTGGATCGATCAATTTCGCGAGATCGATTTGTGATACGTAGGGTTTGCCATTTGAAGTCGCAATCTCATGACTGAGGACAAACTTCACTCCATTCATCAAGCATTCGTTACCGCCGATGTTGAGTTTAACTGACACTTTCGCATTCTGGAGCGTGACCAATTTATTGGAACTCTCCATTTTTGTAAATTTGTAAGCGTTTTTTACGCTATTCAGGGAAACATATTGGCGACCATCGATCGTGATAGTTTCCCAACTCGGATTGGTTTCTGCTGAATGAACGGGAGCGATCACTAAAGAGAAAATCATCAGCACCAAGCTGAGTAGGCGCGTGCAAGTGAAAGTGGTGAATGGGTTAGCCATGAATCGCACGAAAAATAAAAGACGGGAACTTGTAGCATGAAAAACTCAAATGACAACCGGATTTTCTTTTCCCGAAGCCATTCAGAGACTGCGCCGTCCCTGCATCGCACGCAGCAAGGTGAGACCATCAGCGTGTTCGAGGCCACCACCCGCTGGTAATCCTTGGGCAATTCTGGTGAGTCGGCAGTTCCGACCACGCAGGATTTCTGCTAGATAATTCGCCGTCGCTTCTCCTTCCACATCGGAACCTAGTGCGAGGATGACCTCGATTTCCTGCGGCGCGGCTTCGATTCTGCGGATCAGCGGCGGGATGCGTAAATCCTCTGGAGAGACGCGATCTAGCGGAGAAAGCTTCCCGCCGAGACAATGATAGCGCCCACGGAATGCGCCCGAGCGCTCCAACGGCAAAATATCAGTCGCTTGCTCCACGACGCATAAAACGAGGTCATCCCGCGTGGCGTCATCACAGATTTCACAATCCGATTCCGTGGCGAAAAATCCACAAACCGCGCAAGGCAGTATTTTTTCTTTCGCGGTCAAAAGAGCTTCTGCCAAGGGGAGGGGATTTGCCTTTGTACTTTGCAAAAGCCACACGGCGATTCGCTCCGCGCTGCGTGGACCGATGCCGGGGAGTCGTTTTAGCTCGGCGACCAGCGCAGTGACAGGTTCTGGAAATCAGCACGCTTCATCGGTCATCTTGGCGGGGAAATCTCTTTGATCGGCTGCGATGCGGCGTCGCAGGGCATCTGATGTTTGATGGTATAAATTAGCGCGCAAACACCAGACCACAGCACCGCGATCCACGGCGTGGCGATCTCTGGCTCGTGAGAGGCGAGAGCCAGAACAGGAGCCCATGTGCTAATCAGGAAAAGTGTCGTGAGCCAGAGAACGACGCGCCGCCACGTGCCCGGCACATGAAATATCGCTAAGGTCAATCCAAAGGAGAAAATCACTGCGGCGAGCCAGATCGACCAACTAGGGAGCGTTTTTGAAAAATTTCATGCTTCCCTTGAGCGACAAGCTGGGAAATCGAGAAATTCAGCCGATCTGTGATGCGGAGCGCGCTCAATCCCGCAGCGAGGAAGATCGAAAGCGAGCCGATCGCTGCAACTGGCAGTAAAATATGGCCTATCGGAAGTGGTGGTTTTTTCTGATTCAAAATTTCTTATCTCTCGTAAAGCTCTCCTCGAACGGTGGCTCGGCAGCGATGATTCGCTCCACCTCTAAAACTGGCTGGATCATTTCCTCTTCCATCAGGTAACGCATGGTTCCGGAAACTTTCACCCAGCTATTTTCGGGAAATGATTCCGTCGGAATTTTCCCGAACTCCAAAATAATCGGAATCGCTTGTCCATCCGCCGCGCAGCAGGTGATGAAAAGTCGATAGAGGCGTTTGCGCGTGCCATTGGGATTGCGGACTTTTTCGTCGATCCAGCGGCCTTCTGTTTCCACTTTTAAGCCGCTAATGAGTTTTTGGAGATCCCGATCACCCGCAGTGAAAAACAGCTCCATGAGGCTGAATTCCAAGTAACCCTCAGGAGTTTTGCGATGTCCTTTTTCGATTTGCTCCAGCGTGATTTCCGGCATGGCTGCGGCGAGAAATGGTTTTCCCGCCGACGCGCTGGGCGAGGAATAAAGACCTTTCCGCGTCAGGGCCGCGACAGAATATTGGTCTTTGGTCCATGCGACTGATAATGCCACTGGTAAGATCATCAGCGCCACCGCAGTCAGCGGATGCATGTCGCTGCTTTCGTGATCGTGGGGATCCACATCGTCATCGCTATGATCGTGACCGCAATCCGCCTTTTGCCCAGCGGTGAGTAAATTAAACAATCCCAGCACCGCTAGCCCCAGACCGCCGGCGAAAGCGATCACCCGGAAATCCGGCGTGAGATATTGATTAATCCGCCCACTGCTATAAAAATAGAGAATCACTGCGCTCCAAATGAGCACAGCGATGGAAAAGAGAATGCGCCGGATCTGCGGTTTCATTTGGCTTGGAGAGCAGGATTCGCGCCTCGGGATTGGCGGGAGGAGAGTTCCCATGAAATGGCGACGGCACCGATTCCCACAAAAAGCCCGACTGCTAGCAGAAAGATGAAGCTTTTCTTCAGCACTGTCTGATAAAGGAAAATCAATTTCACATCCATCATCGGGCCAAAGGTGAGAAACGCTAATTTCGCACTCCAGAAAAATTTATCCAAAGTAGCAGCTACAAACGCATCCGAAGTGCTGCACAAGCTGAGGACGAAAGCCAACATCATCAACGCAGCAGGAGCACCAACCGCATGATGCGCGATGCTGTCTAACCACTCCGCTCCCGGCGCGATGCCTGTGTTAAACAGTGCGGTGATCGAAACGCCAATCGCGAAGTAGACCGCCACATCCGTGAAGTCTTTCAACGCGGAGCGGAAAGCCGCAACCATCCGGTTTTCGTTAGCTGGCTCGTGATGGTGATGGTCGTGACCGCAGCAAGAATGATCGTGATCACATGGAGAATGATGGTGTGTGTGGTGATGCTCATCCGCAGCAGTTTGATTTTTCAAACTCGCCACCAATTTCGGCTGTAACACCCAGCTGAGCGGTAGTTTTAAAATAATAAATCCCACCACTGCGGCGACGAGAAATCCTAGCAACATTCGCGAACCCGTCATCATCGCGGCATCCTGCCCTTGGAACGCCTTCCAGGTGCTCAACGCTGTGATCGGATTCACAATCGGCGCAGCTAACATATAAGTTAGCGCGCAGGAAACTGGCAGCCCCTTCTTCACCAAACGCCGGATCACCGGCACCACCGCGCATTCGCAAACCGGAAAAACTGCGCCTAACAAGCCCGCCATCAAAACTGCCAAAAATTTATTCTTCGGTAAAAACCGATCCATCATTCCCGACGGCAAATAAATGTCGATGAATCCGCTAATCAACGTGCCGAGCAAAATAAACGGCACGCCTTCAAACAGGATACTGAGAAAGGCTAAAGCAAAGTCCTGTTGGGCGTCAGGCGACATCCACGCCAGCAAACGCGGTCCTGTGAACTCTGTCAATCGGCTCTAGGCGACAGGGTGGATGCATTAAGGAATTAAGGAGGGTTTGTGGGAAGATTTGATATTATCTCTTTTTCACCGCCAAGGCGCCAAGCGCTCAGTGCAAATAAGGGATCTCCTCCGATGCGGAGTTGTGGAAACGCGACTTCAAAACCCTGATTCTGTGATTTTCCTGAAATTTCTTGGCTCCCTTCCTTCCTTGGCGGTGAAAATTCTCCCGGAAACCGATGTTTTTCCATCCATCGCCCCTAATGTAGCCACTCTGCTCTAGGCGACGAAGTTTCCCGTCTCGCCTTTTTTCACAAAAGCTTCATCAAGGATTCATCGAAGTGATTGATGCTTTCTGGACTTTATGAATTCCCCGTCCTTTCTCGCTACATTTCCCCGCAAACTTTGCTACTGGTCTCTGCATTGTTGTTTGAATGCGCTACCGAGTTTTTTGATAGCGTCATTTTTTCTCGAACTCTGGGAAAAGCCTTTTGGGATTTCTGCGATGCTTTGTGGGATCGCCACTTTTATCATTCTCTATGCCACGATCACCTCACTCCCAGGGCCACTGGCGGATGAAAATCATGTTTTATCCAGAGCTCTCAAACTAGGAGCCAAAATTAGGGCTTGGATTTCTGGAACTACTTTTTTGCTGATTGGCAGTAGTCTTCTTTTTTTATCAACCGCGTTTAAGCCCTTCATATTTTTCGTTGTTCTCTATTCGCCGGATGGATTATGCGGATTGCTCGCTATAGGAGTTCTAGAGAGACTTAGGATTTTTCGGGGATCTTTAATCCACGGGAATAGTGATGAAATTCCTCCCTTTCTGCAGATCTATACTACAACGGTTTTCGAAGGATTTATTCTATCGTTCATGTTGTTGATGATCTCCTTCTTCGCCATTCTTTTCATTCAGGCACGGGACCGCAAAAAGATATTTTTGGAAGCACACGCTAGGGCCGTTTCCCTTCCCGCTGAGCATTCCGATTAACTACTCGGCGGAGTGCTTGAGCTCTCAAGCCATTGTGTCCCTTACCTTTTCGATATCATCGCGCTTTTTTCCTGCCGATTGTGGCAGTGCATTGGCCACCGCTGTTTCACGCGGCTCTGAATTTTCAACACCCTCGCGGTGGTGGAGAAAAAGTTGTATATTGTACTTTCAGGCACCTCCGGAAACCTATTTCTCTCCAATTATTCTCATTGAAAATCAGAGAGCTAAAATCTTGATGGTGTCGATTTTTGAGGTTTGCGGATGTGCCCTTTCATGATCATTGTAATGGTCCTGGCGGCACCCACGCGGGACTGGGCAAAATAGGAAACGCGTGCGTAGACTGGGGATGGGAAGGACCTCCCCAGTCACCTGCCTTGTAAGCCGCTCACCGTGTGGGCGGCTATTTTTTGCCCTTTTCCTTAGTTCTCGATTTCATCTCTTTGTAAATCCTGTCAGCAGCCAGCTTCGGCAGTGCTATCGCGGCGCAGGAAAAAAGTGTGGCGGGCTGAGCAAAAGTGGACGGAATTAATTCGAGCAAAAGTGGACTTGTTGATCTCGCTGCCGATTATTCTGGCACCTGTAGCTTGATTATCTCTCGCTCGGCTACCGCCGGAACGGACAGG
>JAAURL010000148.1 GCA_012032235.1 Akkermansiaceae bacterium
AAACCTACGACTACGATCCTACGGCACCCTCATCGGCCTCGCCAAGAAAAACCAGACCACTGGGCTGTTAGAATCGCTGATCACTGAAAACTTCAACCTAGCAACTTCCTCATACCTGTTCACCGGCGAACAATGGGATGAGGATTTAGGAATGTATTTCCTCCGCGCCAGGTATTTAAACACCAACACTGGCCGCTTCCACAGCCAGGATACTTACGAAGGGAACAACACCGATCCTGCCTCGCTACACAAGTATCTCTACGGAAATGGGAATCCTGTGAGTAACATCGATCCGAGCGGGAATTTGAGTCTGGGAGAAGTGGGACAAGTTATAGGAAATCTAGTTAACAATATATCAATTAGAATTTCATTTGCAGCAACTCAAACGACTGTAGCATTTTACTGGGCTTTTTTAAGATTAGGACTAGTGCCTATTGGGTCACAATTAATAAATTTTGCAAATAGAGTCACTAAACCGATTACAAATCAGATAATCAATTCTTTTGCTAGCAGACCTGATTTGACATTTTCTATTTCTCGGTGGACTAATGGAATAGGAGGTGCTCGTGCGCATTTCTTTAACAGGGCCACAACAGATCCTAATAGATTTTCAATTATTTCCGAGAGACTTCAATTGCCAGTATTTAGATGGGGGCCTAACGGATTTAAATTATTCACAGAAATAGCAGATGAAATAAGTAATCTTCCATTAGGTCCTTCAGCGTATGGAACAGTTTATAGAATTTCTAATGGTGGACAAACGATAACTTTTGTTAGGACCACTGGAAGCGGCTCATTAAAAGGAAATGATATAGGAGTAGCGGTTATTAAAACTGGTGAACTTATTGCTAGCTTTAGAGATGCTGTTGGCGATGTCATTAAAACAGGAGCAGGAATTTTTTAATCGTATGGATTATTTTAAATTATACAAATCAGCCATAAGTCCGATAGATCCAGTATTATTTAATTTGTGTTTCCCAAGAAATACTTTTGAAAATTCTTTGGATTTTTTGGCAAGTTATCTTCTTTTTCAGGGAATGATTTTAGTGCGTTTGAAGCTTTAATGAATTTAGGTTTTTGTTAGATAAAGATTTTAACTTGAAATCTTCCATGTCAAACCAGGAAATGAATATGCTAAATCTAATTAACAAAATTAATCTTGAGGACTCACAGAAATGGGAATTTTTCTTAAAAAAAGAATTGAACGATTCCCTAATCAAGGGGCTAAGCCTTTGGGAATCAGAAGTGAAAAGTATTTCTACCGCACTTTCTGGAATTCATTTGCAACTATGGAATCCTGACGAAAATAAAGTTGTTGATGTAATGAATGATTCTATATCCATAGAAAATGGCTACAAAATACCTGTGTGCGCATGGGACTATTGGATTTCTCTTTGCACTAGAAATGCCATAGTTGGCTATCAAGGACTGGCAAAGCATTATGGCGGGAAATTTCAATTAATTCTTGAAGAGCTTTTGAGAATTGATTCCAAATTTATAGAGGCAACTGAAGATTGTGACGATGAATTGTTGAAATGTTTGAATGCGAAAAATAGCAGTAGATTCTATTTTTGGATGTATAGAAAACCAAAATCATCTATTATTTTGTAATCATCTCCGGCCATTCGGGTCAGTCCTCGCATGGTAACATCTTACTAACAAATTTAGAATCCCAGCGATGTCTTTTCTATCCTATTTCTTCTCTTCTTTCCATCCGGTGTTGGCACTGGGGTGGGCGGGGGTGAACGTCGAACAAAAGAAACTTCTCCCTATCGAGCGCTGAAGTGAAGAGGGGGAGAAGATCCGTGGGCGATGAAGCCGCTCTGGAGTTGAACTTGTGACTTTGTGCGTAATGCGGTCGGCCTTTTTGGCTAGGGTGTGGGGGGACCCGTTTGAACGGGAGGATCTGCGCCGGGGCAGGATTTTGTTTTTGGACGCGGTCATTATGCCACGAACGTCACTATGTTCCACGCAAGGCCAGCCACCATCTGTGCCAACTTCTTGACCGGATGAAACCCGGGTGTGCATTCGATCTATCAGGTTTTGCCAGCGGTTTGCTGAGTCACGAAGGGCTGAAGAATGTCGAAAATTTTCTCCTGCTGGCGACGAGGAAGTTTTGAAACGGCTTCAAACATTTGCCGCGCTCGGCCATTGGGTTTGGCTGCGGCGGCTTTGCTTTTTGCAGCATTCACTCCGAAAAGCTCATCTGCGCTGACTCCTAAAATATCGGTGAGTTTGGTTAGCAAATCGCCGTCTCTCTTTCAGAATTCCGGAAAATCGGACAGTAAACCACGGTGTGTTTTGGTTTGAGAGAAGGATCAAAGCATCCAGATCCAAGAGGTCAAAATCGGTAACTCGTTCCAAACCGAGAGATCAGGAAATCACCACCGTTCGGGGAGAAACGGGAGAGGAAAATAAACCAAAACGTTTATCTCTCAAAAACTGGCGGAGGGGGTGGGATTCGAACCCACGGAACCTTTCGGCTCTCCAGTTTTCAAGACTGGCGCAATCGACCACTCTACCACCCCTCCGGTGCGCTGTGTTGCGGAAGGGATATGCCTGTGGTTTTGGTCGGTTTCAAGAAAAACCTCTCGATAAAAAAGTTCTACACTATTTTTCCAGAGTATTCGGTTGGGACGTGTGGCTCAAAAGTCATTGCACGCTCGTGTTCACGGGCTTTCGCTGCCTTGCGTGCTTGCTGATAGAAATGATCTTGGACGCGAAATGCCTTTTGGCCTTTGGTCCGGATAAGTCGTTGGGAAGTGCCATCTTGCAGAATCCGAGAGGCTTGGGTGTTATCTTGAAAATAGGCTTCTAAAATACGGAGCAAGCGGCGTTTCAGCGGAGCTTCTTCGATAGGGATCATCAGTTCGACGCGTTTTTCGAGATTCCTAGTCATCCAATCCGCAGAGGAAATATAGATTTCAGCATCGCCACCTTGATGGAAATAAAACAGCCGGGCGTGTTCGAGGAAGCGATCAATCACGGAGATGACTTCGATATTTTTCGAGTATTTCGGGTCGCCGGGCTTGAGGCAGCAAATCCCACGCACATTCAGGCGGATCTCCACTCCAGCCTGAGAAGCGCGATAAAGTGCGCTGATGATATCTGGATCTTGCAGCGAATTTACCTTAGCGATGATGCGCGCGGGGAGGCCTTGTTTTGCTCTCTCTGCTTCTCCAGCGATGAGTTCTAACAGAGTTGGCTTCATCGCGGTAGGAGCAGGAACCAGTCGCTGAAAGCGCAGAAGCTTTGAGCGCCCGGTTACCGCATTGAAAAATAGCGAGGCATCATTTCCATAGTCCGGCTTACAGGTGAGGTAGGAGAGATCTGTGTAAAGTTTAGAAGTCGCTTCGTTATAATTTCCTGTGCCCAGATGAACGTAGCGACGTAGCCGACCTGATTCACGGCGGACGATTAGGCAAATTTTCGCATGGGTTTTTAGTCCTTTCACTCCGTAGACGATCTGTGCTCCGGCACGTTGAAGTTCATCCGCACGGTCTAAATTTCGAGCTTCGTCAAAGCGGGCTTTTAGCTCGACTAGGGCCGTGACGTGTTTGCCATTTTCCGCAGCTTTAATGAGTGCATCAATGATGCGGGATTTCCGCGCAGTGCGGTAGAGAACTTGTTTGATCGCGATGACATCGGGATCTTCTGCGGCTTGTTCAATCAGGCGCATGACAGGCTCAAACGACTCATAAGGATGGAAAAGCAGAACGTCGTTGGAGGCGATCGTCTCAAACATCGAAGCTCCCGGCGTGATCGATGGTGAGTTTTGTGCAGGCCAATCGGCATCACGCAAATGATCAAAATCTGATAGAAAAGCGAGCTCCATGAAGGAAGCCAGACCTGGCGGCCCATCGACTCGATAAACTTCCTGCGGCGCTGCGCCCGTAACAGCATGAATCATTCGAACCAAATCGCGCGGCGCATCTGAGCGCAGTTCTAGACGAACCGTATCTGCAAAGCGCCTAGCTGTTAGAACGTCTTCCATTTCCCCAGCTAGATCGATCGCATCTTCTTCTTGCACCGCGATGTCGCCATTTCTGGTGACGCGGAAAGCGGTTGTCGCAGTGACTGTCTCACCGGGAAAAAGCATATTCGCATGAGCAGCGACAAGGTCTTCGATTAACACAAAGGCATGTCCCCCAATCTCAGAAGCGACATGAATACGTCTGCCTAAAATTTCCGGCATGGGAATCAGTGCATGTCTTACCGATTGATTCTCCGGATCTAACAAACGGCATGCTACAATGATCTGTAGCCCGGGTATGTTAGGAGGCGAGGAAGTAGGATCTACCGCTAGCGGAGTCAGCAGCGGAAAGATCGCATCTTCAAAAGTAGCTGCTGTTTGTGCTTTTTGCGAGTCTGTTAGATCATCTAATTCTAACGGATGGATACCAACTTTCACAAGCTCTGGGACTAGAGTCTCCGTGAGCAACGCGTATTGATCTGCCGACATCTTAAGAATACGCTGGCGCAAAATAGTTAGGTTCCGTGCAGGAGTCAGCCCCGAAGCATCCGGAGTTTTCCGGCCACTGCGGCGCATCAGCATGAGGCTACCGATGCGGACTTGGAAAAACTCGTCGAGATTCGATGCTGTGATTGCTAGAAATTTAACTCGCTCTAACAGTGGTAGATCATCGCGCAAAGCTTCATTGAGAACGCGCTGATTGAACTCGACCCAAGAGAGTTCTCGATTCAGATAAGGTGTGGCCATTTGAAAAGTGTGTGGTGCTAGAATTTACCGCGAGGCTGGAGAATTTTGCATGAAGAGATTTTATTGATTTTCGTCAATCACGACGCCGAGACCGAAGACTTCTTCAAAAAGATCCGCTTTTGAAGCCATCGCGAGACGCTCAACAGCCGCATCTGCCAAACCAGGTAGCCGAATGTGAATTTTGTTAAGCTCGCGCCGAATTTCTAACTCGGCAACGCGCTGAGCATGTGTTCGCTCCAGAGCATCTGCCACACGAAGTAGTGCTGCTAATTTAGAAACCCGTATGCGGTCTTCAATACATAGCGCCGCGTACAATGGATGATCTAGACGTGGGCCGGAGTGGCGGTGATAGCGCGCAACCAGCGCGACGATCGTCACATCTAATCGATTTAATCCGAACACTTCCGAATTTAAAATGAGGTATTCGGAATGCTTATGGTGGGCACGTGGACTGACGTAAGTGCCGACCTCGTGCAAGATGGCGGCAACTTGCAAGAGTAGTGCATCATGCGGACTCAACCCATGCAGATCTGTCAGGGAATCAAAGAAGCGAGCACACAGATTCCAAACATGCTCACCGTGACTAGGATCTGACTGATAGCGTTTTCCTAAAATCTGAGCGGAACGAACCACTTCCTCAGCGAATGCACCTGTGAGGTCTTGGGAAACCAGCAGGTCGTGCAACAAGCCTTGCTCGTATTCGCTAGTAGGGACATGCACTTCTTTGAGCTTGAGAGTCTCTGCAACAGCGAGGTTAATTTCCAATGCAGGGATGAGCGCTTCCGCCGTTTGATAGTCGAGCTGGAAGCGCTTTACCAATTCGACATCGCTCATATTAGAAGCATCGATTGTGAACTGACGTAGCGTCTTCGTAGAACACACTTGGTTAGATTTCGTCAGTAGGATAGAAACAGATTGCAGCTCGTAACCGATAATCACCAAGCCATCGACCGTGACATCTGAGTAATCGAAACGAATTTGTGCGAGATTTCCATAGGCTTGTTCACGGATGAGGCGAAGCATCGCCGGCCCTTCAGCGTGAGAAGCGTCCACCGCCTCTCGAGTCCGGTGCGTGCCCATTCGGTAGCTGGTGTAGCGGGTGATCAAGCCGTTTTGAAATAGCAGGGCACGCGTGTTTCCCGGGCCGACATGGAGAACCAGCGTGGTGTCTTTTGCATGGCTGGAAGACTAAGCAAACGACGCCGAGTCTTCAGATAGATGAGCCGTGTCATTTCTCCATCATCGATGGTCGTGATGCGGAGTCCACAGGCGATCCGAATGCGGTTCATGAACGCTTCATGATTGCTAGCCTCACTCAGAATGTTTGTCGACACAGCCCGCGTGACACTGTGCGAGTCCACGCCCAATTCTGTTAGTGATTTTTGATAGCCTTTGATGATTGAGACGACACGTTCTGTCGTCAGCGCAGTCACAACACCGTTCCGGAAAATATCTCGTGCGACGGGAGCGGGTTTTTCCAGAAAATCTACCGGCATGAGCGAACCGTCATCGCCGCGCTCTGCAACCATCATCGAGACGGAACTAGCTCCGATGTGAAGAGCAGTGAGTAAGTTTTCTGGAACCAGGGGCTTTTTCGCGGATTTGCGGGCGTGCGGCATTACACAAAGACAACGCGCAATCGCTGCAGGTTCAATCCTGAATATGTGACGACACGCATGAATCGCAGACGAGGCTTGTCACCATGGCAGCTTCCAGCAATAAAAGTTTCATGCCAGTAAGTGGAGCACTCGAACGATATTTGATAAAGCCAGGAGCCAAAGTGGACTTGGAACGGATCGATACGAATGAAAAGGCCCTCTACCAGGGAGCAGGTAAAGATGATATTTTGCCGCAGTTTGATAATCTCCAAACGCAGCTGCAAGAGCTCCAAAAGCGGCTCTATGCGCAAAACAAGCACCGCATCCTAGTCGTCATGCAAGCGATGGACACCGGCGGTAAAGATGGCTGCATCAAACACGTTTTTCAAGAATCGATCCACAGGGAATCTACGTCCACTCGTTTAAGAAACCGAGCGAAGAAGAACTCGCTCATGATTTCTTGTGGCGGATTCATGCGCAGGTTCCTTCTACCGGACAGCTAGTGATTTTTAATCGCAGCCACTACGAAGACATCATTGCGGTGCGTGTGAAGAAAATTTTTCCTGATGAAGTCTGGAAACGCCGCCAGAGGCATATCGTCGAATTTGAGCGAATGTTAGCCGAAGAAGGCACCACGATCGTGAAGATTTTCCTGCATATTTCCAAAGAAGAGCAGAAGCGCCGCCTTCTATCTCGGTTAGAAAATCCGATGAAACATTGGAAAATCAATCCCGACGACTTGGTGGATCGCGCCCGGTGGAGTGATTTTATGACAGCTTACGAAGACGTCATGAGCAAGACTTCCACGGAGCTGGCTCCCTGGTACGTCGTGCCAGCAGATCGTAAGTGGTATCGTAATCTCTGTGTGGCCAGAATCATGCTCGATACTCTTCAAAAGTTAGATATGGAGTTTCCACCTATCAGCTGGGATCCGAAAACGATCCGAATTGAAGATTGAGTCTGTGTCTGATTTATTCACCACTCCTGCCGCATCGCCTAACAAGCCAAATCCTGAGGAGCCATTGGCAGCACGGATGCGCCCCCGTAATCTGGACGAGGTAGCAGGGCAGATGCATATTTTAGCGCCGGGGAAATTGCTTAGGCGGGCAATCGAGTCGGATCGATTTACTTCACTCATTTTCTACGGACCACCGGGCACAGGAAAAACGACTTTAGCCAGTGTGATTGCGCGGACGACTGGTTCGCGATTTGAGTCACTGAACGGCGTGGAATCCAACGTTTCAGAGATCCGTGCAAAGATCGATCAAGCACGCACCTGGAGAGATCTGCGCGGTGAAACGACGATTCTTTTCATCGACGAAATCCACCGTTTCAACAAAGCGCAACAAGATGTGCTCCTGCCGCATATTGAGCGTGGAGTCGTGCGCTTCATCGGCGCGACGACACACAATCCGTATTTTCATGTGAATGCACCGCTGGTTTCGCGTTCACAAATTTTTCAGTTAGAAGCTGTGCCGACTGCGGATATCATCACGGTTTTAAACCGTGCGCTAACCGATAAGGAATGCGGCCTAGGAAACTATCAAATCATTGCAGAGCCAGCAGCGCTATCACATCTCGCAGAAAAATCAGACGGGGATGTTAGGAAAGCTCTCATCGCGCTAGAGCTGGCTGCCTTGACGACTCCATCAGACGCAGGAAATGTCATTCATCTCACACTGGCCGTCGCGGAAGAGTCCATTCAACGCAAAGCGATCGTTTATGATGCGCATGGAGATGCCCATCACGATAC
>JAAURL010000005.1 GCA_012032235.1 Akkermansiaceae bacterium
AAGAATTCCCGGCAGGATGCCGGAAATGGCACGCTGGAAGCGTGCGCCCCCCCGATTTAAGGGAAATTCTCAATCTTTTTGAAAGACGCTTTTGCTGTAGATCGAGACACGACGGCTGGAAAATTTGTCAAATTTTCTTTTTTCAGTTGCATGGGGCGGGTGGGTTTGCATGCTCCGCCGCATCGAGAATTCTTTTTGAAAGTTTTTCGAAAACTGCTTGTGAAAATTTCACAAGCTCCATTCTTTGAGCACTGCAACGCCCTTCTCATGGCCAATATTTTTCCTCGCTGGTCCAATTTCCTACCATTTCAAATCGCCATCTGCGCTGGAAGCGTCGTCGCAGGCATCGGGGCTGCCTTTGCGTATTATGCAACTCCGAAGGCTCAAGTTGTTGGTTATAAACCATCGCAACCGATTCCTTTTTCACATAAAATTCACGTCGATCAGCTAGGATTGGATTGCCGTTATTGCCATTCGTTTGTCGATGTTGCAGGTCATTCGAACGTTCCCACGGGCAGCACTTGCTGGAACTGCCACCAGCACGTCCAGCGCGATAGCCCGAAGCTAGCTCCGCTTCATAAATCGATGAATGTCAGTTATCCTGGCTACGACGGGAAGCCAATCGAGTGGGTGCGAGTCCACAAAGCTCCCGATTACGTCTATTTCAATCACTCCGCTCACGTGAATCGCGGGATTTCCTGCCAGAGTTGCCATGGCGACGTGAATAAAATGGAGGTCGTTTACCAGGCAGAGTCGCATTCGATGGGTTGGTGCCTCGATTGCCACCGCGCTCCTGAGAAGAATCTCCGTCCGCTCGAAGAGGTCTATAACTTTAAGTACGACGCGGAAACTTACATTTTAAACAATCCACAGCTCGGAGTGAAAACTACCGAAGATCTTGGGCTCAAGCTGAAGGAGCAATTCAACATCAACGCGAAGACGAGTTGCGCTACCTGTCACCATTGATCCGCCAACCCATTATCCTAATCCACTTCTTAGCAGTCTCACATGAGTAAGCGCATTTTTCATCACCCTGCGGTGCCTGCCGACGACAACACGGTTGCTTGGCGTAGCGCAGGTCAGCTCGAAGACACCGCGGATTTCCGCGAATGGATGGATCGTGAATTCCCGCGGGGAGCTGCCGAGCTCGCCAATGCGGACGCTGATGTGGATGGCACATCCCGCCGCTCGTTTTTGAAATTGATGGGAGCATCGACAGCGCTTGCGGGTTTCGGGATGGCTGCTTGCCGTCGCCCGGAAGGCTACATTGTTCCTTACACCAAGGCGCCAGAGTGGGTCATCCCAGGGAATGCCACTTATTATGCATCGGCGATGCGCGTGCTACGGGTGCTACGCCATTGGTGGTGACGACTTTCGAGGGCCGCCCAACGAAAGTGGCTCCTAATAAGCTTCATCCCGATGCGGAAGGGACCGATGCTTTTGCGCAAGCATCCGTGTTGGATCTTTATTCTCCATCGCGTTCGAAGGCGATTCTGAAATCCGGGAAAGCGGCGGCTCGTGCCGACTTTGAAAAAGAACTCGCCGCTTTAGCCGCTAATAAGTCCGCCAAAATCGGCTTCCTTTTTGGCGCGGATGATAGCCCGACACGTGCCCGTTTGACCAAGGCGCTCGGCGCGAAATTTTCTGCGGCGAAGTTCTACCAATACGAACCGCTCACCGGAGAAACTCTGGGTGATGGTGTGAAATTGGTGGCGGATTTCGCAAAAGCGGATTGTATCCTTTCCCTCGATTGCGACTTTACAGCGACTGATTCGCAAGGACCGCTCACTCCATTTTTTGATCGCCGTAAGCCGGAAGGCAAAGCCTACACGGAGAAGCCAGACGCTTCAAAGATGAATCGTCTCTACTCGGTAGAAGCTGCTTTCACGCTCACAGGTGGAATGGCAGACCATCGCCTCCGCGTTGCACCTAGCCAAGTTAATGCTGTCGCTGGGAAAATTGCCCGCGACCTCGGCGTGAGTTCTGCCCTTGCTTCCGTAGCGGGAGCGCTTTCCGATCCCAAACATGAAGAGTGGGTCAGACTGATGGTCGAGGATCTTGCGGCGCATAAAGGAAAATCCTTGGTCCTCGCTGGTTCTCGCCAAACGGCTTCGGTGCATCAGCTGGCCTACGCGATCAACGTTGCCCTCGGCAATATCGGCGAGGGGAAACCGCTGGCCGTCGTGCAAACAGAAAATGCTGGCCTCGGCGATCTGGCGGCTCTCCAAAAAGACATCGAAAGTGGTGCCGTTGACACACTGATTTCCCTGACGCCTTCCAACCCAATTTACGATGCGCCCGCGGATTTCAAATTCGCCGACTCCTACGCGAAGCTGAAAACATCCATTCATTTCGGCATGCGAACGGATGCGACGGCTCATGCTTCCCAGTGGCATTTACCAGCGGCACACTATCTTGAGTCTTGGTCTGATGCACGGACCAGCCGTGGCACCTATACGGTGGTGCAGCCGATGATTCTCCCGCTTTATCCTGATTGTGTTTCTGAGCTGGAACTGCTATTGGCGCTCCTTTCCGATAACGGAAAACTCATCAATGGCGAGGGAGAAAAGGGCGCGCCATCTCCCGCCTACACTGCTGTTCGTGAGACTTTCTCCAAGCTCGGCGGGGAAGGGGACGACGCATGGAAGAAGCTCCTTCGCGAAGGTTTCCTCTCAGGTTCTACCTATACCGCCGCGACGATTACAGCTCGTCCGGATTCCTCCGTTCCGATCGTTTCCGCAGTCGCGTCGAAAGATTCTCTCGAGGTGATTTTCTCAACCGACTCTTCGATTTTCGACGGTCGCTGGATCGACAATGGCTGGCTGCAAGAAGCTCCCGATCCGATTTCCAAGCTCACTTGGGATAACGTGGCTCTCATCGCGCCAAAAACGGCGAAGGAGCTGGGAATTTATGATAAGATCGTTGAGACTGAGCCCTTGAGTTCAATGATTGGAATCGATGGCGTGCTTGAAAACAAGTTTGCGAAAGTCGGCCCTGATGGTGAGGGAGAAAACCGCAAGTCGCCGATGATCAAAATCGAGGTCAACGGTCAGTCTCTCGAAATTCCAGTTCTCGTTTCCTTCGGCCAAGCCGAAAACACGATTGTCATCCCTCTCGGTTACGGTCAGGGATTTGATGAGCACGATGAACTCAAGCGCGGGCCGAAAAATGAAACTCACGTCGGCCTCGTCGGCGTGAACCGTGGTTTCAACGCTTACACGCTCCGCACTTCGACAACTCCTTATTTCGCCACGGGCGCAAAGGTCACGCCGACTGGGAAACGTTATTCTGTTGCGCTGACTCAAGAGCACAACGCGATGTATGGGCGGGCCTTAGCTCGGGAAATTTCCACCCAGGAAGATGAGAAAAAAGGTACATTTGCCGCTCAGTTAGCGAATGTGCCTAAGCAAGGAAATGATTCCCACGCGCCGCCGAATATTTCTCTCTACAAGCCGGTAGGTTCATCCACTTTCCATCCTGGAAAAGACGGGAAAGCCCAGCCATTACTGAGTGATCAGCTCCACCAGTGGGGAATGTCCATCGACCTTTCCTCTTGCATGGGCTGCAATGCTTGCTTGGTCGCTTGCCAATCGGAAAACAACATTCCCATCGTCGGCAAAGAACAAGTCGCCCGTGGCCGGGAGATGCACTGGATCCGCATGGATCGTTATTTCGCGATTCAAAAGGACAATACCTTTGACGATGCGAACCCGGAACTGGTTCCGCAACCTGTCGCTTGTGTGCAGTGCGAATCCGCTCCCTGCGAGACGGTTTGCCCGGTCAATGCGACGATCCACACGGAAGACGGTCTCAACGCGATGGCTTACAACCGCTGCATCGGAACCCGCTACTGCGCGAACAACTGCCCTTACAAAGCCCGTCGTTTCAACTATTTCGACTACAACAAGCGGAACCCGCTCATTTCTCACAACCTTTACAAAGGTCCATTCGGCGAGAAAAAAGTGGGCGAAGCAGAGCACCTTCAAAAGAACCCGAACGTCACAGTCCGGATGCGTGGTGTCATGGAGAAATGCACCTACTGTGTGCAGCGCCTGAAAGACGCGGTCATCCGCCAGAAGCGCGGTCAAAAACAAGAAGCTCTCGTCGCTGGTAAGCCATCCACTGAGATGCAAGTTACCGAAAAGACGCTGCGAATCCCTGTGGATTCTGTGAAAACAGCCTGCCAAGACGCCTGCCCAGCTGGAGCAATCACTTTCGGAAATCTTCTCGATGGAGAGAAATCCGCTCTCGGTCGCAGCAAGAACATCGAGCGGAATTATGATTTACTGAACTATATCGGAACGCGTCCGCGCACCAGCTACTTAGCCCGCGTCAAGAACCCGAACCCGAAGATGCCGGACGCAAAATTCATCGGTAAAGCGACCATCAACATGGCTTAACCCATTTCTCTAATTTCCAATTCACATGGCTTCTACCACCCATAGCGCACACGAAACTGAACACACGGGAGTGAAAATTCCGGTGCTGAAGCGCGAAAAGTTGATCCTCAGCGGACGCTCCTACAACTGGATCACCGAGCGGATTTGCGGCGTTGTCGAAAATCGCCAACCGCTTCTCTGGTGGTTACTTTTCATTCCATCCGCACTAATCGCTTTGATCGGTGTGGGCGGAGGCTTGACTTACCTCGTTTCGACAGGTGTCGGCGTTTGGGGGATGTCGAACCGGGTTTTCTGGGGATTTGATATTACCAACTTCGTTTTCTGGATCGGTATCGGTCATGCGGGAACACTGATTTCGGCGGTGCTTTTCCTGACTCGGCAGAATTGGCGAACGTCGATTAACCGTGCAGCGGAAGCGATGACGATTTTC
Organism: Akkermansiaceae bacterium; assembly: GCA_012032235.1. Taxonomy (GTDB): domain Bacteria; phylum Verrucomicrobiota; class Verrucomicrobiia; order Verrucomicrobiales; family Akkermansiaceae; genus Luteolibacter. Next base: position 4,831 of record JAAURL010000005.1, read on the forward strand.
GCGGTGATGTGTGCCGGTATTTTCCCGGCTTTCCACGTCGGTCGGGTTTGGTTTGCTTGGTTCCTTGCTCCTGTTCCAAATGCGAATGCGATTTGGCAAAATTTTAAGTCACCGTTGCTGTGGGACGTTTTCGCGGTTTCGACGTATTTCACGATTTCTCTGATTTTCTGGTATCTCGGCATGGTTCCCGATCTCGCGACGATTCGCGATCGTTGCAAACCTGGATTGCGGAAAATTCTTTACGGGATTTTCGCGATGGGCTGGCGCGGTGGAAACCGCCAATGGAGTCATTATGAAATGGCGTATCTCCTTCTCGCTGCGCTTTCGACTCCGCTCGTTCTTTCCGTTCACTCGGTTGTTTCCTTCGACTTCGCGACATCGGTGGTTCCCGGCTGGCACACAACGATTTTCCCTCCTTACTTCGTAGCCGGAGCGATCTTCGGTGGCTTTGCAATGGTGCTGACGATCATGGTTCCTGCTCGTTTCATTTACGGCCTGCAAGATGTGATCACGATGAAGCACATCGACAACATGGCGAAAATTATCCTGCTAACAGGAACGATCGTCGGCTACGCCTACCTGATGGAGCTGTTCGTTGCATTCTACTCCGGCTCGATCTACGAAATGGACGCCTTCAAATATCGGATCGCTGGTCCGTATTGGTGGGCTTACGCGGCGATGATGTCGCTGAATGTCCTTTCTCCACAGATATTCTGGTTTAAAGTCTGTCGCGAAAATCTCTGGGTGATCATGATCGTGGCGATGTGCGTGAACGTCGGAATGTGGTTCGAGCGCTTTGTCATCATCGTGACCACACTCGCTCGGATGTTCCTGCCGGGTGATTGGAAAACGTATTCACCGAGTGGTGTCGAGCTGATGACCTTCGTCGGCACGATTGGACTATTCCTTGCTCTTTTCCTGATGTTCCTGCGCTTCCTCCCTTGCATCAACATTGCTGAGGTGAAATGGACCTTGCTGGAATCCGACCCACACTTTGACGATTACGAAGAGCACCCAGACCACGGCGTGGTTGTGGAGGCCGCTTACCAAAAGGAACTCGTTTCTTCTAAATAACTTTTAACGAACAACTTCTTTCCAAGTGATTACCAACCGCAAACGCGTTTATGGCTATCTGGCCGAGTTCAAGAGCGCATCCGCTCTTTATAAGGCTGCGGAGAAAATCCGCGACGCTGGCTTTAAGAAATGGGATTGCTATTCGCCGTATCCGATCCACGGGCTCGACGGGGCGATGGGCATGAAGCGCTCGATTCTGCCATGGTTCGTTTTCTTTGGCGGCATGACTGGCACGGCTACGGCGTTCGCGCTGGCCTACACCACACAAGTGGTGATTTACCCGACGGTGGTGCAGTCGAAACCGGCGAACATTTTCTCGGTGCCTGCGTTTTTCCCAATCATGTTCGAGCTAACAATTCTGTTCTCGGGCTTTACCGTGTTGTTCGGCCTTTTGGGTTTGATGCAACTGCCGCGCCTCAATCATCCATTGTTTGCGAGCAAGCAATTCCACCGCGCGACTGATGACGGTTTTTTCTTAGCCATCGAAGCCCGCGATCCCAAATTCAGCTCCAACGGCACCCGTGATCTGCTCACGGAAATCGGCGGCGCAAACATCGAACTCGTCGAAGAAGAAGATTCTTAATTTCCCATGCGATATTTTTTCCTCATTTACGCGCTGATCGCAGTGCTCGTCGTCGGAATCTTCGGGCTCCGTGGGCAGCATTTTTCTAAGCCGCCCGTTCGGATTTTTCCAGATATGGATGAGCAAGATAAGCTTCGCGCTCAAAAGCCAAGTGGCTTTTTCGCAGATGGTCACGGTTCGCGCCTACCAGTGGGGCAAACTCAGCCGCGCGGTTTCAACGCAGATGGAGCAAAATCTCTGGGCGGCATTTCCGAATATGAATTCGGTGGTCAAACAGGTTACTATTACACAGGCCAAGTCGGCGAATATTATGGTAAGGGAATGCCAGAGGAGCTGAAGCTAGATGAGAAAAGTGCCGAAGCTTTGATCCACCGCGGCGAGGAGCGTTATGGGATTTATTGTGCAGTTTGCCATGGGAAATCAGGTGATGGATTGGGAATCACCAGCCAATATGGCGTCCCTGGAATTGCCAATTTCCATCTCGATAACTTTAAATCGAATCAATATCCGGATGGTCGGATGTTTGAAGTCATCACGAACGGCAAGGGGATGATGGGTGCATACGGTTATAATATCCCTGTCGAAGATCGTTGGGCGATCATCGCTTACGTCCGCACTCTGCAAGCCGCCAAAGAGGAAATGGCACAGACGAAATAACACTTTCTGATTTTTACGAAATGTCTCATCACCACGTCACATCCGCAGACATCGCGATCAACGGCGACCACCTCGATGCCTCCAAGGTCTCGAAAGTGAAGACCATTGCTCTGGCTGTAGCTGCCATCGGCACAATCATCAGTGTGCTGGCGCTCTTTGGAGTGCTGGGTCCGAAAATCCAAGGCACTTATGCCTATTCATGGATGTTTGCTTATTACTTTTTCCTGACACTTTCAATCGGTGGAGTGTTTTGGACTCTGCTGCACAATGTTTCGAATTCAGGTTGGGGAACTTCTGTCCGCCGGACTTTTGAAAACCTAGGTTCGACATTCCCGTGGATGTTCCTATTTGGTCTGCCCTTCGTCTTCCCGCAAGTGCAGCAATATTTGTTTGAATGGATGAACATTCATCGCGGCGCTCACGGAGGAGACGTGAAGGAGCATCTACATCACGTGGATCATCTGCTTTACAACAAGCATTGGTACATGAATATCCCGTTCTGGTATTTTCGCTTCGCGTTTTTCTTTGTTGGCCTTAGCTCAGTGATTTTTTTCCTGCGTAAGCTTTCGACTTCTCAAGACACGGATCCTAATCCTGGCACTGCGCGCTTGCTGAAAGCTCGATATCACTCGAACTATCCGCTGATTATTTTCGCGCTGACGATTACTTTCACCGGTTTCGATTTCCTCATGGGCCAAGACTATAAGTGGTTTTCCACGATGTGGGGGGTTTACCTTTTCGCAGGCACGGCGCTGAACTCGATGGCAGTGATCGTCCTAGTTTGCACTTTTTTGAAAAGCCAAGGTCACCTGAAGCACGTCGTGACTCCTGAGCATTTCCACATCATGGGCAAATTGATGTTCGCGTTCACGACCTTCTGGGCCTATATCGCGTTTTCGCAATATTTCCTGATCTGGTATGCAAATATCGCGGAGGAAACCTCTTATTTCGCGATCCGTAACACTGGGAACTGGAACATTGGAATGTTGTTCCTCGTTTTCGGTCATTTCGTAGTTCCTTTCATTGTTCTCCTTCAAGCCTGGCTCAAGAAGAATCCGAAAATGCTCTCCATCGTTGCCGTTTACACGCTGTGCATGCACGCTTTGGATCATTACCTCATCACGATTCCTGAGCGTGGTATTTCCTTAGGACATATCAAGCCAGAGGTCTTTGGTGCTATCCAAGTCTCCATTCCGGGCGCCTTCTGGGGTGATATTTTCGCCTTCGTCACGATCGGATCGGGATTCATTTTCTTCCTGCTACGCGCACTAGGCCAGCATTCGCTTTATCCAAATCGCGACCCGCGCATCCTCGAATCTGCGAACCTCTCTAACTGATCTTTTCCCTTCACATGGACTCATCCCGCGACAACGTGATCGTTCGCTTTACCTCATTTTGGTGGGGTCTCGGCACCTTTTTGATTTTTGCCCTGCTGCTGGCCGTGATCTGGCTTTTCGTAAAGAAGGATCCAGCGACTTTGGAGGATGCGGCGGCGAAGCCTCGTTATGAGGTGAAAGCGAAAATCGACTCTGCTCAAGCAGCCGCCATTTCTCCGGAAGCTTTAAAGGCTGGGGTGAAAAAAGTCAGCAGCCAGCTCGTTGGTTCCAAGCCAATGGCCGTTGAGATGCCGGAACAACTTGTTCCTGGAAAACCGAAGACGGGTGCTAGTGATGGTGCTCCGATCGATCCCGCGGTGATGGCGACAGGTCAGGCGAGTTATTTGGTTTGTAGTGCTTGCCATGGACAAAACGGCGAAGGTGGCCCGATTGCTCCGCCACTTGCAAATTCTGAGTGGGTGACTGGGCCTATTGAAAATCTCATTCGCATTCAGCTGCGTGGATTAGTCGGCCCCATCACCGTTGCAGGAAAAGAATACAATTTTCCCGGCGGCATGGTGGCACAAGCCTATCAGACTGATGAACAAATCGCAGCAGTTTTGACCTATGTTCGTAACAGTTTCGGGAACAAGGCTTCTGCGGTAAGTCCAGATGCGGTGAAAGCCTTGCGCGGGGAAGTCGGGAAACCTCAAGTCACCGCTGCCGAACTCGTTAAACCCTAATTTTTCGATTTTTTAATAATCCAGATGTCTTCTGCCACTCCAACTTCTACTGCACAGGACGCCCTGCTCCGCGCGGGAATCGACCGTTCGTTGCGCCATCCGGTGATGTTTTTCATGACCAGCGGTGCTGCTTGGCTTGCCGTTTCGATTCTGCTGGGTCTTGTTTCTTCATGGAAACTTCACAGCCCAGAGCTGCTTTCCAGTTGTGGCTGGCTGACCTACGGACGCGTTTTCCCAGCCCACATGAACGCGTTGATTTATGGCTGGGGATTCCAAGCTGCCTTTGCAGTCATTATTTGGATGATGGCGCGGCTTTCCCGTAAAGAATGCACAGCGGCGGGGTTGATCCTTGCTGCAGGTCACGTTTGGAATCTGGGAGTTTCTCTAGGCTTAATCGGGATTCTTTCAGGCCATAGCACTGGAATGCCGTGGATGGAGTTTCCTTTCTTTGCTTGGCCGCTACTCTTGGCCAGCTATTTCGCCATTGTGATCTGGTCATTTATTCAGTTTCGCGTTCGTCCTGAAGGCCACGTTTATATTTCCCAATGGTATATTCTAGGAGCCATGTTGTGGTTCCCTTGGATTTTTATCACGGCGAATACGCTACTTCATTGCATACCGGGTCATCCGGTGATGGCGGCAGGCATCAATGCTTGGTATAAATCTGCGCTGATGTTGTTGTTCTTCACACCAGTCGCTATCGGCACCGCTTACTATCTCGCCCCAAAAATTACGGGCCGTCCGGTGGCTAGTTACTCCATGGCGAAGCTGGGTTTTTGGTCGCTGGCGATTATCGCTCCTTGGGCAGGGATGCAAAAACTGACGGGAGCGCCGATTCCCTTTTTCCTGCCTTATGTGGGTGCGGCAGCCACGATTCTCTTCTTTGTTCCAGCGATCGCGGCGGCAGTGAATTTGCTTCGCACGATGTTGTCATCTCCTGAGACCATGGCCAGCAGTCCAGCGTTGCGTTTTGCTTCGGCAGGAATTGTTGGGCTTGTTCTGCTAGGTGCTGCATCGGCCTTACTGAATCTGCCTTCTACGCTGCCGCTCACGCAGTTTTCGATGTCCGGTTACGGTTATGAGATCCTCGCACTTTATGGATTTTTCAGTTTTGTGATGTTCGGCGCGATTTACTTCATCGTTCCTCGTTTAACGCGCCGTGAGTGGTTGTCCCGGCGGTTGATTAAAATGCATTTCCTGTTTTCGGTTTACGGCATCGTTACCGTCGCTCTGGTTGCGCTGTTTGGCGGTCTGCAACAGGGGATCGGCCAAGAGCAATGGCAGCAGCCGTGGCAGGGAGCCGCGACTCGTGCTTATCCTTATGTCGTGGCGACGACGATTGCGTGGTGCTTCATCCTTTTCTCAAACATTTTCTTTTTCATTCACCTCACGCTGATGTGGCTGCGTCTTGGTCGCCGCAGTTCGCACCCGACGCTTTTGGCTACCGCTCACGCTCATCACAGCCCACACGGCTCTGAAGGTGACATCGACAATGCTGGCCCGGGCACTCCTGCCGCTGCCGCAGCTGCCCACGCCCATTCCCACTGATCGAATTTTAAATTCAGATAATTTTCCTAATGAGTTTCCGCACATTCATCCTCGGTTTATCTGCCAGTTTTGGCATTGCATGGCTGACCATCGTTGTCTTGCCGTTCATCAAGATGCGCAATCTGGAACCAATCCAGTTATCGGAAGCGACGGATGGTGCGACTGGAATTTTCTACCCTAAACGCACAGGCCGTATCGCGGATGGTGCTCAAGTGTATGCTGAAAATGGCTGCTATCTTTGTCACTCTCAGGTCGTTCGCCCGACCTATGCAGGAAATGATCTTTTCCGTCCCGACTGGGGTGGTCTAGCCGCGGATCCTGACCGTGGAGACACGCGCCGCGAGACGAATGCTTACGATTATTTTGGTGAAAAGTTCGCACAAATCGGAGTTTCCCGCGTAGGGCCAGATCTTTCCAACCTCGGACGCCGTGTCGAGTCGATCTATGCAGTGGGGAAAGATCCGTCTGCTTGGTTGTATGCTCATCTCTACAATCCTCGCCTTGCGCCGGATAGTTGGAAGTCGGCTTGCCCATCGTTCCGCTTCCTTTTCGAGGAACGAAAAGCAACGGGCAATGTTTCCGCCGATGTGCTGCCTTTCCCCGCCGGTAAGGGCATGGAGCTGGTCCCATCTGCGGAGGCTAGAGCCTTGGTTTCTTATCTGCTCTCGCTCAAGAAGGATCAAAAAGTTCCAGCAGTCTTAGATTTCTCCCCTGCAAAGAAAAAAGGCTGATCTATTGCATAAACCGAATCATTCCCTACAATCGAACATGTCTCTGCCCAACCAAAAACCAGACCTTGAGGACTCGATCAATGTGACCGAGGCCCACGGGCGTGTGGTCCGCGAAGCCGCTGCTTGCGCTCGCGAAAAGCGGATCGTTGATAACGGCATCGAGCCGATTTCTCTGGGTGCAATTGCTGCCTGTGGGATCGCTGTCTTGATGGCGGGTGCGGTTCTGGGAAAAGGCGCTAACTTTTTCTCCTACGGTGCCAACTTCGCTCCTGGCTATGTCCGCTCGGCAGCTCCAGGTGGGGCGGAAAGCGGCCCTGCGCCGAAGGAAGCGCTCGTTGCCTATTCGGCGCGTGGGGCTAAAATTTACTCCGCAAAATGCCAAGGTTGCCACGGAGCAGATGCGAAGGGCAATGGTGCGACATTCCCATCCTTGGTAGGCTCGGCATGGGTTAAGGGTGAAACTGAGCGTTTCGCCATGGCGATTCTCAATGGCTTACAAGGACCAATCAGTGATGGCAAAACCTACGGTGTGATGCCTCCGCAAGGAGTCGGGATGTTACCTGAAGACCTTGCTGGTGTGATGACCTACCTCCGCAACAATTTAGGCAATTCTGTGGGCGATGTCGTTTCCACTGAGCAAGCAAAGAAAGCCATCGAAATTTCCGCCGCTCGTAAAAACGCAGGTAACGCCTGCACTGCCGAAGAGCTCGCCGCAGATCACGTAAAGACACTTCCCGGCGAAGTGGTCGACCCGAAAACGATGCTGGATCCGATCAAACTGGTTCCTGCTAAAGCTCCTTAACTACGCCTTTATTTTTTCCTTTCCCGAAATACGGAATTTATGAGTTCTCACGCCACAACAGATCACGGGCACGATGCCCATCACGACGATCACCATCACGATCCAGGGTTTATCTCGAAGTATATTTTTTCCACGGATCACAAGTGGATCGGCATTCAATATGGCATTACTGCGATGTCTGTTTCTCGCATTCGGTTTCTATTTGATGATGGTGATGCGCTGGAGCATCGCTTATCCGCATCAACCACTTCCTGAATGGATGAGCTGGATTTTCACCGATGGCTGGAAGGCGCGGTGGCTGCAAGACGGAAAAGTCACGGGTGAAACTTATAACATGTTCGGTGCTATGCACGGGACGATCATGGTGTTCCTCGGAATTGTGCCATTAGGTTTCGGTGCTTTCGGGAACTATGTCACACCGCTGCAAATCGGTGCGATCGATATGGCGTTTCCTCGCCTAAACATGGCCAGCTACTGGATCTATCTAGCAGGTGGATTGATGATGTGCGGGTCGTTTTTTCTAGAGTCAGGCTCTGCAAAATCTGGGTGGACGAATTACTCCCCACTCGCGGGATTTGCCGATGGTCAGGTGGTCAATCAATGGGTGGCGGGGCAAACGCACTGGCTGCTCGGGCTAGTTCTCTTAATCACTTCATCGCTCCTCGGGTCAGTGAACTTCATCACAACGATTATCAACTTGCGGGTGCGCGGAATGACTTGGATGCGAATGCCGTTTTTCGTCTGGGCGATGTTGGTGACAGGATTTCTCCTGCTCCTTGCTTTCCCGCCGTTGGAAGCTGCTGGCATCATGCAGTTGATGGATCGTGTGGGACACTCTTCATTCTTCATGCCTTCTGGTTTATTTACAAAGTCCGAAGGTCTTGCCGATCTCTCTGGTGGTGGTTCGCCGCTATTGTTCCAGCATTTGTTCTGGTTCCTTGGTCACCCGGAAGTCTACGTGCTACTGCTTCCTGCTTTCGCCTGTGTCAGTGAAATCATCCCCGCCAATACCCGTAAGCCGCTCTGGGGTTACAAGTCGATGGTCTACTCGGTGCTAGTCCTCGGTTTCCTTTCCTTTATTGTTTGGGCTCACCACATGTATATGACCGGCATGGGAGCTGCGGTTTCGACTTTCTTCCAAACGACGACGGTTCTCATCTCCATTCCCTCGGTGGTCATCATCACTGCGATGTTGATTTCTCTCTGGGGTGGTTCGATTCGTTTCACGCCACCGATGATGTGGGCGTGTGCATTCATCCCGATGTTCGGTATCGGCGGACTGACAGGATTACCACTGGCTTTCAACCTCGCGGATCTCCATTTGCACGATACTTACTACGTGATCGGCCATTTCCACTACGTCGTGGCACCGGGGATTCTCTTCGGCTTCTTCGCGGGAGTGCTGCATTGGTATCCGAAAATCACTGGGCGCTATATGAGCAAATTCCTCAATCACCTGCATTTCTGGCCCAGTTTGATTTGCATGAATATCATCTTCTTCCCGATGCTCGTGCAGGGAATGGCAGGATTCCACCGTCGTTGGTATAATGGTGGTGATGCCTACCTTGATAAAGCGGCTGACCCGACCAATATTTTCGGGAAAACGGTCATCGAATACATCGATCTGAACATCTTGATGTCCTACGGCGCGTGGGTCATGGCGCTGTTCCAGTTACCATTCATTCTCAATCTCTTTGGCTCGTTGATCTTTGGTAAAAAAGTCGAAAGCGACAATCCATGGAATGCTACAACCCTCGAGTGGGCCACGCCGACGCCTCCAGGCCATGGCAATTTCCTGAAAGATCCTGTCACCTACCGTGGTCCTTACGAATACAGTCGTCCTGATTGTGACGAAGATTTCCTTCCTCAGTGGATCGAGCCTAAGCACATGGATTCTGCCGACAAGCCTGTAGCGAAACATTAAGCCTATCAATTTTCAAAATCGTCTTCCTTCTATCAAATGGAAATTCCCTACGTTGTAACACCCCGAAAGGACACCGGCCTTTTTAATTCAAAGATCGCTATCTGGTTGTTCCTTGCTTCCGAAGTGATGCTCTTCGGCGGTTTCTTTTCGGCCTACGTCTTCCTCCGTCTCGGTGCGGATTATCCGTGGCCAGAGCGGACACTCCCGGTTTTACCAGGATTGATTAACACGTTTGTGCTGATTTTCTCCTCCGTGACGGTCGTCTTCGCATGGGCTTCTTTGAAACTGCGGAATTGGAGGAATTTCCAGATTTACATGGGAATTACCGTTTTTTGTGCGCTCATTTTCATGGTGCTGAAAGGGATCGAATATAACGTAAAGTTTAATCACCAAGCACTTCGCCTTAAAGACTACACCGTCATCGAGGGGCATACCGCCTATGAGATGGAAAACGGTAAAGAGGCACTTAACCACAAAGGTAAAAAAATTGAGGAAAATATTATCAACCTTGAGGCTGCCAAACTAACCGTTAATACAACCACTCATTACAAGCCATGGGTAGAAGATCTCATCGCCCAAGCAGAGCATCGCAAATCGAAAATTGTTCTCTCCGCCGATATTTCTGCTGTGAAAAAGGAAGGTCAGTCCGCAGAGGTGATCGCTAAAGCTGGCGAGCCACTTTCTCAGGGACTGCTGGACAAAATCAAAGCAATTCATCTCGCAGCCCGCAGCCACAATGCTGGCTACCGCACAGAAGCGCTCCGCGCCGAGTGGGTGAAAGCACATGCTGCAAATCCAGGTGTGTCCGATTGGAGAATCGCCAAGGACGTCAATATTGACGTTCAGGCTCTCGCTCCTAAATTACTCACCGAGATTTCCAGTGCCTCCTTCAATGTCGAGCCGCCTGCCAAATTTCATTTCAAACCTCGTGATGTCCAAGAGGCCGACGGCAAATCGACACTCCGCGATGGCACTGTCATTGATGGCAAGCTCCTCGACAGTCCTTTGGTGTTCCACAATCTCGATGCCATCGATTTCCAGCATCTTGTGATGAAAGCTGAGGAGAAAGGCATCGATCCGATCGTTGCGATTGAAAATTCTTGGCTAATCAAAAACAGCCCATTTGCGAAAGAAGCTTGGGAGTGGCACCAAGGTGAAGTCGCCAAAATGAAAGAGGAACTCATCAAGGGTTACGGCTACGGCAAAGATGGTAAGCCGAAGCGGGTGCCCACCGAGAAGGAGCTCTACCGCATTGGCTGGAAGGAACTGGCAAAAATGGGTGAGGAAAAACATGGCATCAAGCTCTCTGGCATGGATGCGATTAAAGAGGAATTCATGGGGCCAAACTACAAAGCCCGGAATCCGGATCAAGCAGCAGGCCATGCCGCTGAAGGCCACGGAAATGCCAAGGAAACCTTCCCGCATTTTTCCGTCCCGCGTGAGCAAATCGGCTTTGCTGCGAAGTTCTCTCCTGCTTGGAACACCTATTACGCCATCTATTTCACGATGACAGGTCTACACGGTCTCCACGTCATCGGTGGCGCGCTGGTCCTTGCCTACTATCTCTTTTTCGGACGGAAAATGTATCTGGAAAATCCCGAATGGCTTGCCAATCGCGTCGAAGTCGGCGGTCTGTTTTGGCACTTCGTGGACCTCGTTTGGATCTTCGTTTTCCCGATCCTCTATTTGATGTAATTACCATCTTTCAACCACTCACTCTCAACCCTCAACTTCTTTTCCAATGGCCGGCGACTCCCCAGAAGCGATCAAAAAATCCCTGCGACTCTACATGATCATCGGTGCGGTTCTTTTTGTAGGAACTGTCCTCACTGTTCTCGTCGCCACTGTTCCCGCGTTGGATATTGGTGGACATGGATTCGACATGTGGGATTGCATTTTAGGTCTCCTGATTGCGACCACCAAGGCCACTCTGGTCGCCTTTATTTTCATGCATTTAAACCACGAGAAAAAAGCCATTTACTGGATTTTTGGCTCTGGGCTCTTAATGGCTTTCTTTTTATGGAAATTGACAGACCTTGCCACATACGACCCTATTGGCAACAAGGAATTTAAAACACTTTTCTACGGTAAATAGTCCCTAACAAAACACGTCCATGTCGATCAAAGGATTTCATATCGTTTTCGTTACAGTGAGCACTTTGCTCTTCTTGTTTCTTGCGCTTTGGTCCTTTTTCCTCGCGCCGGAGTCAACGGTTATGATCAAAGCCCTCGGTATCGCTGGGACTATTGGATTGATCGTGATGCCGATTTATGGAGTTTGCTTTTATCGGAAAATCACCAAGGCGCATATCTGATAAAGCACAAAATCTGGAGCATTAAATTCTGAACGAAGTTTTTAAAATCTAAGTTTTTTACCATGACTACAATTCCTCTTCTTGCTTGTTCCACCTGCCGTGCTTCCATGGTCGGCGGAGGTGGTGATGCGGCCGGATGGTCAATCTTTTTCCTTCTCTTCGTGATCGTCACGATGCTCGGCGGCATTGGTTTTTTCATGTTCCGTATCGCACGCCGTCAGCAAGAGCACTTTGATCCCACACTTTCTGACGATTACGTCCCGGCTAAATCCCAGCTATGACCTCTTCGTGTAGAGTTTAAAATTTAAGATTTAGAATTTCGAAAAAATGAGTCCTTCCAAGTTCCTAGGTATTCCAGAAAACTTCTCCGCTCATGGTGGTGACGTTGATCACATGATTGATGTCGTGCACTGGTTCATGTTCGCGTTGTTTATTGGGTGGACTCTGTTTTTCCTGTACTGCATCGTCCGGTTTTGGCACAAAAATCATCCAAAAGCTTCCTATGAGGGTGTTCGTAGTCATCTTTCCAGCCATGTCGAAATCGGTGTAATTATTGTAGAAGCTGTGCTTCTGCTTGGTTTCGCATTTCCTCTCTGGGCGGACCGGGTGGATAGCTGGGAAAAAGTCCAAAACTTGAACCCGAACCGCGTCCGTGTCGTCGGTTGGCAGTTTGGCTGGACTTATCATTATGCAGGTGCAGATGCGAAATTCGGTCGCCGTGATCCGAACCTTATTTCCAGCACCAATGACCTAGGCATCGATTATAGCGATCCCAACGCAATTGATGATTTCACCAGCCCAATTCTAAAGCTGCCTGTCGATCAGCCTGCAGTTCTTAATATTGGCACGAAGGACGTGATTCATAACTATGCAATCGTCCCAATGCGGATCCAGCAAGACGCGATCCCAGGAACGGAAATCCCGATGTGGTTCACGCCAATCAAGACATTAGAAACTTACGTCGTTTGTGGTCAGCTCTGCGGTGAGGGGCATGGCAACATGGTTGGTACCATGGAAATCATTTCCAAGGAGGATTATGATTCTTGGTTCAAAGGCCAAACCGAAGGGGCACTCAAAGCGAATAGTGCGAAGCCCGCTTCCGGAGCGACCGCACAAAACTAAGTGCAACGCTCGTGGCTGATTTCACGGAGATCGACCGCGGCGACTTTCGCAATCTCTTGATGGAGATTGGTAAGACCAGAATTCCATTCGGGAAATTCGGCATTCAATTTTATCCACCAGTCGGAGTTCCTATCATGGATCTTCCTCAAGAATACTTAGCATGGTTTTCTCAGAGAGGTTTCCCTAAAGGTCGTCTCGGTGAACTCATGGCCCAAGTTTGGGAAATCAAATCTGTCGGGATGGACTCTGTTTTCGATCCGATCCGCCAGGCAAATGGTGGTCGCTTTAAGCTCCTACCGACACGTAGCAAATCGTTTGATTTTGACTGAAGGCAAAGGCAGCTTTGGTGCCATTCAACTCCGCAAATTCCGTAGGCGTAATCAAACCAAGTTTGGCAGTTTTCACTGGTGCTAGTTGGTATTAGATCTAAGACAAAATCTTGGTAAACAATCGGCGTTTCGTATGGTTGTTCGACGGCTTTCTGAGTGAGTGTCAGCCCGTTGTGGCAAGCCCAGGCGCCGTCGATAGCGACAAGTTTTCCGGAGAGTTCTGGGCGGACTTGTGATGGTCATCCAACTTTAATAAATCAAACAACTGTTTCGCGCAAGCCCTAATTGTAGGATATTTTCAAATGCAGATGTCCTGAAAAAATTTGAAAGTACTTGTGCTGTGCTACCGATGCTTATAGTCAAGATGGTGAACTCGTGAGGAGGCGATTTCAAAAAAATTATTCCAAAAAAAATTAAAAATGAATCAATCATCCAATAATAACGAATCATCATCGTTTGATCGTCGTTCCTTCATAAAGGCATTTTCCGGTGTGAGTGCCTTCATCGGAACGGCTGCCATCGGTGGAGTCGGTAATGCTTCTGCCGCAGTAGTCGGTCCGGAAACAAGAAGGCTGCGCAGCCTGGGTGCCTACCAAGTCCGTTTGGACCGTGCCCGGGCCGAAAGGAACCGCTCCTTAGTCAAGCACCCTACCAATCAGGATGATGAAATTTATCCAAATTTTATCGGTAGCTTTACCAAGGCGCTGCCTCACAATTCAATGGGTGAAGTAGACGTAAATGCCTATAAAGCCTATCGCAAGGCGCTCAATTCAGGGGAACAAAAAGATTTGAATGCTATCCAGTTGGGTGGTGTGGCGAAGCTCGCTAACCCGCAAGCAGCCTATGCCTACTCGTTAGAGGGAGCCGACTCACATAATCTCTCGATGCCCCAAGCTCCTGCGCTAAATAGTGCTAAAACAGCAGGGGAGATGACAGAGGTTTACTGGCGGGCTTGGACGAGAGATGTGCCATTTGTTGATTACTCCAGTGATCCGAAAATCGCAGCAGCCGTTTCAGATTTGAATCGATTGTCCGACTTCGACGGGCCGAAAACGAGTGGGCTAGTAGACACAGGAAACATTTTCCGCAGCAGCCTAGCAGGTGATTTGACAGGTCCAATCATTTCTCAATTTCTCTGGAAGAATGTGCCTGCTGGACCGATGACGATTGTGCAGCGTTACCGCACCACAGCGGAAAATGATAATCACATGACATCGTATGCGAATTGGTTAACGGTGCAAAATGGTGGAGCCCCACCGGTGGCCGCCACACCTGATCCAACACCTCGCTATATCGCCAATGGCCGGGATTTGGCAGAATATGTCCACTTTGATTTTTCCTATCAGGCATTTTTAAATGCAGCGTTGATTCTCCAGAGTTTCGGAGCGCCAGCATTGGATGATGCAAATCCTTATAAGTCATCAATCACCAATCAAGGTAGCTTTGTCACCTTTGGCGGGCCGATGATCCTAGATCTAGTTGCGCGAGTCGCTGTGGAGGCGCTGAAGGCAGCTTGGTATCAGAAATGGCTGGTGCACCGCCGTCTTCGCCCAGAGGCATATGCTGGACTAGTGCATCATAACATCACTGGTGCTGGAAACTATCCGATCCATTCCGATGTGTTGAACTCTTCGGTTTTACCGCTGATTCAGGGCGTTTACGGGACCAGTTTATTACCGATGGCCTATCCAGAAGGCAGCCCGACGCATCCAGCTTATCCGGGTGGACATGCTACTGTTTCAGGAGCCTGCACCACGATCTTGAAAGCCTATTTTAATGAGGATTTCGTGGTAACTGCGCCTGTAGAGGCGAACTCAAATGGCACCAGTTTGCTGCCGTATTCAGGATCACTCACGGTCGGAGGTGAACTCAACAAGCTGGCCGCAAACATTTCTTTTGGCCGCGAAACGGGGGGGTGTTCATTGGCGCTCCGACGATGAGGAAGGACTCTTGCTCGGTGAGCGAGTCGCGATTCAATTACTGAAGGATCACTATGTTTTAACCAACGAGAAATTCTCAGGCTTCCGGCTTACAAAATTCGATGGTAGTCAAATCGAGGTTAAGCCAAGGCGCCGAGCAGGACGTTGATTTTTTTAAGCGAGTTCTAGCAAAAGCGCTCACTTTTGCTAGAACTCTCTCTTGCAGGTTGCTTTTCCTAAAAGTATCTGTGGGCCATGCCATTGCTGCTTGGAGTCAATATTGATCACATCGCCACTTTACGCCAAGCCCGCTACGCCGGGATGGAGGCAGTCCCAAATGCAGAACCTTGTCCGGTCATCGCCGGTCATGACGCCTTATCTGGTGGTGCGGATTCACTAACGATCCATGTCCGTGGTGACCGCCGCCACATGCAGGATGCTGATGCCTTTCGTATCCGCGCAGAAGTTCCGCTGCCGCTGAATTTTGAAATGGGAGTGACTGAGGAAATGATCGGAATCGCGTTGAAATTAAAGCCCGACTTCGCCTGTCTGGTCCCGGAATCCCGCCAAGAAATCACCACAGAAGGAGGGCTGGATATTGTGGGCGGTTTTGAGAAAATCCGCGAAGCAGTCACTAGACTTCAAGACGCGGGCATTCGTGTCAGCCTGTTTATTGATCCAGATTTGCATCAAGTCGAGGCCTCCGCCAAAGCGGGAGTGGAAATGATCGAACTGCATACGGGATGTTTCGCCAATGCCGTCGGTGACTCCGTGAAATTCGAAGTCGAGCGGCTCACCACTGCGGCGAAATTTGGCTTTTCCCAAAAAATCCAAGTCAATGCCGGGCACGGAATTAACTACACCAACATCTCCCATATTTGGCGATTCCGCATCTTGCTGAGTTGAATATCGGGCACAGCATCATTGCCCGCTCCACCCGTGTCGGTCTTACCGCTGCGGTCAGGGAAATGAAAAACCTCACGCAAAACTACTCTGCCTGATGAAGATTTTCGGCATCGGAATCGACGTGGTAGAAGTGGAGCGCATCGCCTCCGCCATCGAGCGCCACGGGGAGCCATTTTTGGCGAAGCTCTTCACTGCGAGGGAGCGAAGTTACTGCGATAGTCAGAAAAAACCCGCGTTGCACTATGCCGCTCGATTCGCCGCGAAAGAGGCAGTTTCAAAAGCGCTCGGCACGGGCATCGGCAGGCAGGCAGGCTGGCTGGATCTGGAAATAATCCGCGACGCGCTCGGCGCGCCAAAGTTAGATCTCCATGGTTTGGCTGCGGATTTCGCCAAGCAACACGCCATCACGGAGATTCAAATCAGCCTGACTCACGCTAGGGAATATGCAGCAGCAAATGCGGTGGCGATTTCAGGTTAGCTCAGACGATCTGACTTTTTGCAGCCGCAGCGATGGCCGCAGTTAGGCTTTTTTTTTGGCTTGGCGAGCTGGACCAGAAAAATGGTGAGTGTAATGAAAACCACGCCCAGTGCTGCTAGAGTTTGCCAATTTGTATTCATGTTAGAACCCTAAAAATTTGCCGACTTGAAAGACGAGAAGTGAAGCAAGATACGCGAATCCAGTCATGAAAGCAAATTGCCCGATTGCCCATTTCCAAGAGTTGGATTCACGGGCCACGACTGCAGTAGTCGGTAAGCACTGCAGCGCATAAATGAAAAAGACGAGCAGCGAGATCAGCGAAAGGGGAGTGAAAATCGGGCGTCCGTCTGGCCATTTAGAAGCGGTGAGTTGATCGCGCAGAACGTTGCGAGTTTGTTCCTCACTATCGGCTTCTTCTACACGATAAAGAATGGCCATGGAGGAAACGAAAACTTCCCGCGCCGCGAAGGAAGTAAGGATCGCAGTTCCCATGCGGCCGTCAAAGCCTAACGGTTTTACGATCGGTTCGATCACCGCGCCGATGCGCCCCATGGCGCTATTCGCCAGTGCCATCGCCGGATCTGCATCTTGACTTTTAGGATAAGTGCTCAGCGCCCAGAGTAAAATGGATAGGCCAAGGATGATCGTTCCGGCCTTTCTGACGAACGACCAAGCACGATCTAACAAGTGGCGGAAAATATAGCTCCACTGAGGCCGACGATAGGGAGGAAGCTCTAACAAGAAATGCCCTGGGCTGATGTCTTCTCCCAGTTTTCCACGTAAAATTCTGGCAACGATAAAGGCTGTCACTGTTCCCAGCGCGTAAATTCCAAAAAGCACCAGCGCCTGCTTCCACGTGCCTTCCTTTTCGTGAAGTAAAAGTGGAACGATCAGGAAATAGACCGGGAGGCGCGCAGAGCAACTCATCCAGGGAGCGACGAAAATCGTGACAAGTCGCTCCTTGGCCGAGTCGATCGTGCGGGTGGCCATCACACCGGGAATGGCACAGGCGTAGGAGCTGAAAAGCGGGAGAAAGGATTTCCCACTCAGACCTGCCTTTGCCATCACTCCGTCCATGAGATAGGCGCGCGCGCCATATAGCCAGAGCTTTCTAACAGGCCGATGAATAGGAAAAGCAGAATAATCTGTGGCAAAAACATCACCACTCCGCCGACGCCACCGATGATGCCATCGACAATCAGCGAGCGAAGATCACCTTCTGCCATCAAAGATTCTACCCAACTACCTAAAACTCCTTGGCCGGACTCGATCCAGCCCATCGGAGTTTCAGCGAAGGAGAAAATTGCCCAAAATACGGTGAAGAAAATCGCAATGAGAGAAATCCAGCCTAGGACCGGATGGAGCAGCACAGCGTCGATTTTATCAGAGAGAGTTTGCTGGTGCGCATCTGGGCGGCGTGCCGCTAATTCGCAAAGTTGGCTGATATAGGATCTCCTCGCAGATTCAGGATCGACTCCCGCAGTCTGCCAAGTCGCTGTAGCTGCCTGGGGAAATGGGAAACGCAGTGCTTGCTTTAGCTCGACGATGCCTTTTTTCGCATTCGCCTGCATCGGCACGACGGGAATGCCGAGCTCCTCGGAAATTTTAGCCGGATCGAGCCTTAGACCCGCGTTTTCCGCGACGTCCACCATGTTTAGCGCCAGCACGCAGGGAATGCCCAGCTCGATGACTTGAAGTGTGAGTTGCAGGTGTCGTTCCAGGTTGGATGCATCGACCACGCAGACGACTAGATCAGGGATTTGCTCACTAGGGAGAGCGCCCTCCAGTGCATTCAGCGCGACTTTTTCATCGGGAGAATTTGCCCGCAACGAGTAACAGCCGGGCAAATCTAACACTCTTAGCTTGTGCCCGTGCGGGGTGAATGCTTCTCCTGTTTTCACCTCTACGGTGACGCCAGCGTAGTTCCCGACTCGCTGATTCGCGCCCGTTAGCGCATTGAAAAGTGTCGTTTTTCCTGCATTAGGATTCCCGATCAAAGCGATCACTGATGGAGCATCTGAAACGGTGGACATACAAGAATCCGAGAAAATTTCAGCTTTGCTTAAATGGGAGAAACCCAAACCTGCTCAGCGAGCTCACGGCTAATCGCCATCCGGGTGCCGCAGATGGAGCAAATTAAATTTCTCCCGCCCGCGATCTTGCGGACTTGCATCTGTTCGCAGAAGCCGAGATCCCGCAAGCGTTCACAACCAGGACCATTCAGAATCCGGATTTGCATGTCACAACCGATTTTCGCCTGATTGAGTGTCATGGCGCTGTCGATTTTGAGATCTGCTGCAAGAGAATATGACATGTCCGACGAGAAGATCGCTAATTGAGATTGGTTTGCAACATCAAAAAAACGTGACTTTTTTACGGCAGGGACCGTTCTCCGAACGGTCCTTAGCTTGGATATTGGATCTAGAAAGAATGGAACGATCAAAGAAGAAATACATTCCTTGGCTCATAGTCATCTCACGCACCAGACCGCACAGAGGTCGGTCCCTGCCAGATGCTGGATAGAGAGTAACCTTGCCTTCAATCTTTGGGAATGGTGATTTGGCAGGGATCGTTCTCCGAACGGTCCATAGCTTGGATATTGGATCTGGAAAGAATGAAACGATCCAAGAAGAAATGCATTCCCTAGCTCATAGTCATCTCACGCACCGGACCGCCCGGAGGTCGGTCCCTGCCAGATGATGAACGAATCAAAGACTTGCTTCACTAACTTCTGGCGTTGCTTCGGGTCTGGTGGAAATGAAGTCGAGCTCCTCGGAGTCAGCTTTTTTGACGACATTCACGGCATCGCCGCTTTTTACATCGCCGCGCAGGAGGGCTTCGGCCAGTGGATCTTCTAGGAAACGCTCCACAGCACGGCGCATCGGGCGGGCACCGTAGGCTGGATCGAAGCCTTTGATGGCGAGGAGATCACGAGCCTGTTCGGTGAGAGTAAGCGCGATTTCTTTTTCCTTCAAGCGTTTGACCAGTTTGCTCACTTCGAGATCGACGATCTGGTTGAGATCGACTTTTTCCAACATGTGGAACACCACGAGGCTGTCGAGACGGTTGAGGAACTCTGGCTTGAAGTAGCGTTTTGATTCTTCGACGATTTTCTCCTTCATGCCTTCGTGGTCGGCTTCGTCTGCATTCATCGCGCCGAAACCGAGTGTTGTTTGGCGCTTGATGGTGGAGGCGCCGACGTTGGAAGTCAGGATAATGATCGTGTTGCGGAAATCGATTTTGCGACCAAGTGAATCAGTGATCATGCCTTCTTCGAGGATCTGAAGCATCAAGTTCATGACGTCCGGATGCGCTTTTTCGATTTCATCGAACAGGACGACGGAGTAGGGACGCCGTCTAACCGCTTCGGATAGTTGGCCGCCTTCTTCATAGCCGACATAGCCCGGAGGCGAGCCGATGAGACGGCTAGCGGTGAATTTCTCCATGTATTCAGACATATCGATCTGGATGAGCGACTCTGGATCACCAAACATGAATTCTGCGAGATTCCGTGCGAGATAGGTTTTCCCGACGCCGGTGGGGCCGAGGAAAAGGAACGAACCGATAGGGCGGCGCGGATCTTTGAGATCAGCACGTGAACGGCGCAGCGCTTTTGAAATGGCGACAACCGCTTCGTTTTGTCCGATGACACGGCCCTTGAGCTCATCTTCCATTTTGAGGAGCTTTTCGGTTTCTTTTTCCTCCATGCGGCGTAGAGGAACTCCTGTCCATTTGGAGACGACGGCCATGATGTCGTCATCGGTGACGGAGACGATGGTTTCTTCCGAAGAGGCCCGCCAATTTTTCAGCGTTTCTTCGAGGTTCTTTTTCGCGTTCTTTTCGTCGTCACGCAGAGAAGCCGCTTTTTCAAAATTTTGTTCAGCAATGGCAGCGACTTTATCACGATTGATTCGCTCGATCGTGGCTTCTAGCTCCTTGATGGCTGGAGGGCGAGTCATGGTGCCGATCCGGGCGCGGGCACCTGCTTCGTCGAGGACATCGATGGCTTTATCTGGGAGAAAACGAGCTGTTAGGTAACGAGCCGTGAGCTTTACAGAGGCTTCGATGGCTTCCAGAGTGAATTTCGCTTTATGGTGGCTTTCGTATTTTTCTTGGAGGCCTTGCAAGATTTTAATCGCATCTTCTATGGATGGTTCATCGACTTTGACTTGTTGGAAGCGGCGCTCTAGGGCGGAGTCTTTTTCGATATATTTGCGATATTCATTGAGCGTGGTCGCTCCTACACATTGTAACTCAGCACGGCTCAGGGCTGGCTTGATGATGTTGGATGCGTCCATCGCGCCTTCCGCAGAGCCTGCTCCTACGATGGTGTGAAGCTCGTCGATGAAAAGGATGACGTTTTTGACTTTGCGGATCTCGTCCATGACGGCTTTGATGCGCTCTTCGAATTGGCCGCGATATTTGGTTCCTGCGACCATCAGCGCGAGGTCTAGAGTAATGACTTTCTTATCGCGGAGGATTTCAGGAACGTTGCCGGTGGCGATTTCTTGGGCGAGACCTTCGACAATCGCGGTTTTGCCGACGCCAGCTTCACCGATGAGGACGGGATTGTTTTTCGTGCGACGGCAAAGG
Source organism: Akkermansiaceae bacterium (assembly GCA_012032235.1). Classification (GTDB taxonomy): domain Bacteria; phylum Verrucomicrobiota; class Verrucomicrobiia; order Verrucomicrobiales; family Akkermansiaceae; genus Luteolibacter. Next base: position 25,871 of record JAAURL010000005.1, read on the forward strand.
ATCTGGATGACACGTTCGATTTCACTTTCGCGACCGATCACTGGATCTAGACCGCCTTCGCGGGCGACTTTGGTGAGATCTCGGCCAAAGGCTTTGAGTGCTGGCGTCTTGGATTTACCTTCTGCCTCTGCAGTGCCTGCGGTTTCTTTGCCTTCATCTTCAAAGGTATCATCATCGTCGTCGTCATCGTCATCGTGATCTTCTGGGGAGAAATTAGGGTCAATTTCCGCGAGGATTTCGTTGCGAGTACGCTGAATGTCTACGTCGAGACGTTTTAAAACGCGGGCTGCGACGCCTTCGCCTTCACGCAGCAAGCCTAATAAGAGGTGCTCTGTGCCGACGTAAGAATGATTGAGTGCTTTAGCTTCTTTGTTTGCCAGGGCGAGAACTTTTTTGACGCGAGGCGTGTAGGGGATATTGCCAGCAGTTTTCTGCGGCGGGCCTGAGCCGACTTCTTTTTCCACTTCCATGCGGACGGCTTCCAGCTCCAGTCCCATGCGCTCCAGAACATTGACCGCGACGCCCTGGCCTAGCTTGATGAGACCTAGGAGCAGGTGCTCTGTGCCGACATAGGAATGGTTGAAACGATCGGCTTCCTTGCGGGCGAGGGCCAGAACTTGTTGGGCACGTGGAGTGAAGTTGTTCATGCGTCGAGAGAGTTAGGTGAGTCAGAGGATGGATTTTCTTCCTCTAATGAAAGACGGTTAGCCGGAGATTCAAGTGATTGCAAACGAGAGCGTACGATTTTTGCACGAATCGAGTCTCTTTCTTCTGGAGAAAGCTTGCCGCCGGAGTGGAGCTGAAGGTGGGCAGGTTGAATATCCATCAATAAACTGTCGCACAAAGTCACAGTTTCTGTTGGGAAAAATTCGAGTGTGCCGCCGAGACGTAGTAGGGAGAGTAAATTAAGCGCCTCTTTGGAATCGATGGTGTGTGCATGGCGTAAAATCCCAAAAGCGCGGCCTATTTTATCAGAAACCATTTCGGGATCGTCTTCTAAGAGTTTCTCCCGGGCATTCTGTTCGTGATTGGCGACTTGGGAAATCACACGCTCTAGGCGACGAATGATCGTTTCCTCGCTCTCGCCAAGCGTCGATTGGTTGGAAATTTGATAGAGATTCCCGAGCGATTCAGTGCCTTCACCGTAAAGTCCACGCACAGCGAGACCGATTTTATTGACCGCCTGCAGGACTTGGCCGATCTGATCACTCAGGACCAGACCTGGCAAATGAAGCATCGCAGAGGCACGCAGTCCGGTGCCGAGATTGGTTGGGCAAGTGGTCAAGTAGCCCAGCGTCGTATCGAACGCGAGTTCCAAGGAGTTTTCCAGTTCAGAATCGAGTTCTGATAGTGCGTTAAAGGCGGAGGTTAGTTGCAATCCGGGGCGGATGGATTGCATCCGCAGGTGGTCTTCCTCATTGAGCATGAAGCTGAAAGATTGGCGGCGCTCGATGACTGCGGCGGAGCCATCGCCACGTGCGGCGTGCTCCCGGGAAATGAGGTGGCGCTCGACGAGCACTTGTTTTTGCACCGACGTGAGATCGCCCAGCTCGCTAGAAAAAGCGCCTTTCATTACGGGTAAGGCCTCCACGGCTGGGAGCATTAAATCGAGAGCCGCTGCGCGTTGATCGCGCTTTGCCCAGCCGGGAAATGGATGACGGCGCAGGTTGCGCGCCAGCCGGATGCGGGAGGTGAGCACAGCGCCATGTTCTCCCTGTCCACCAGTCATCCAATCGGCGGGATGTTTCATGAGAGTGCTGAAGCGCATCATAGGATTAAGTGGCTAGTGTTCAATTTGAGGGAAGCAAGGCATGGGCGTCTCGCCTGTATTCTTCATTTTCCATTTCAGAATTGAGTGTTCAAAATTTAGAATTTTTCATTTCGCTGCTGCGGTATCTAAATTCCGAATGAGATCGCGGATGTCAGCGGCTTCCTCGTAGCTCTCAGAGGAAATGGCTTGTTCCAGTTTCGTGCGGAGTTCTTCGAGCCTTTGGCTTTTAAATTGCATTGCGATGAGTCCTTCGGGGACTTTCCCGCTGTGTGAGGTGCCTTTGTGCATTCCGCGAATCATTTGGCTGACTTCGTCATGGAAGGTGGTATAGCAATCCGCGCAACCTAGACGCCGCACGCGTTTTAGATCCTCGATGGTGAAGTCACAAGTCGCGCATTGCTTGCCATTTCCCGCCCGGACCACGGGTGGTTTTGCCGTGACGGTGGCTGCTTCCGCCATTGCTCCCAACCCGCCAGCTAGGAGATCTGCTAGTGAAAAGCCGGTTGGATCTGTGACTCCCCTCTCCTTCGCGCATTCGTCGCAGAGGCAGACTTTCTTCATCTGCCCATCGACGAGTTGTGTCAGAAAGACAGTGGATTTTTTTGCGCAGAAGTCACATTTCATAACCGAATCGATGGCAATTTATGCAAATGGCGTACCAGTATTCATCACCAATTCATGAAAAGCGGCTAGGAAGCGCGTGGTGAATGAACCCGGCTTGCCCGTGCCGATTTCCCTGCGGTCCAGTGCGACTACTGGGATGACTTCTGCCGCAGTGCCTGTTAGGAAGCATTCGTCAGCAGTGTAAATGTCGTAGCGCGTCAGCGAGCATTCTGTGAACGGCACGCCGAGCTTTTCCGCAATCTCGATGATGACTGCACGAGTGATGCCGTCCAATGCGCCATCGCTAATCAGCGGTGTCAGCAGCACGCCGTTTTTCAGGATGAAAAGGTTATCACCTGTGCATTCGGCGACGTAGCCTTGCTCGTTGAGCATCACAGCCTCCAGCGCGTTGGCTTGGATCGCCTCCACTTTTGCCATGATGTTGTTCAGATAGTTCAATGATTTGACTTGAGGCATCAGCGCGGCAGGAGCTGGGCGGCGGGTCGCACAAGTGATGATCGAGAGTCCGTTTTTGTAAGTCTCATCCGGGTAAAGTTTGATCGTCGAGGCGATGATAAACATCGACGGTACCGGGCAGAGATAAGGATTGAGCCCCAGCTCCCCAGCACCACGGGTGATGACTAGGCGGATGTAGCCGTCTTTTAAACCATTCGCCGCGACTGTTTCGCAGGTGGCTTTGCAAACTTCTTCCTGCGTCCATGGCAGTTTTAGCAAAATGGCTTTGGCTGAATCAAAAAGCCTTCGAATATGCTCTTCCAATCGAAAGATGCGTCCGTTGTAAAAACGAATGCCTTCAAAAACGCCATCGCCGTAAAGAAGACCGTGGTCAAAGACCGATACCTTCGCTTCAGATTCGTCCACCAATTTGCCGTCGAGCCAGATTTTCATGTGATTGAGTGGTCAAAGCGTAAGTAGAAGAGGCTCGCTGGCAAGCGGGAGATTTAATTTATCTTCACTCAGCCAGCAGATCCGCATTTTGAAAAGGGCAGGGAGGTGAGACAGGAGTCGAAATACTTGGGATCCACGGGAACTTCTGGGCCGATCCGTAATCCCACATCCACCGCACGATTTTTGGGAGCGGAGGGAAAGCATCGAGTCACACTAAACGTGCAAAAGTGAAAAATAGGTGTGTTGATAGGCAAAATTTTCCGCGTGGTCATTCATGAATCTTGCGCCTAAAACGTCATGAATTGATGACCATTCCTCCTTTAGCTTTTGATAAGAAATCGCTTCGCAAAATCATGCGGGAGATGGTTCGTGGGCTGGAAGGAGATTCTGCGAAAGCCAATGACGCGCTGCATCATTGGCTATTGGGTCAGCCGATGCTCAAGACAATCGCGGTTTTTTCCCCGTTGCCGGGAGAAGTAGATCTAACAAATTTAACCAAAAGCCACCCAGAACAAAACTGGGTTTATCCGAAGGTTCTGGGAGAAGAGCTCACCTTTCATCGTGGAACGAATTTGCTCCCAGGAGCATTCGGAATTCTTGAGCCTGTAGAGGGAACTGCTGAAGTGCCGATCAAGGAAATCGACGCCTTCATTTGTCCCGGTCTCGCATTCGATCTCAGCGGCGGACGTTTGGGCCGTGGCCGCGGATTTTACGATAGAATGTTAGCGGGAGCTCGCAAAGACGCACTGAAAATCGGCGTGTGCTTCCCTGAACAAATCGTTCCCAACACTTTCCCGGAAGCCCACGACCAAAAAATGGACGTCGTGATTTCCTAACTTCTCTCCATCACGCCCACATGGGCACTTCTAACCGGAATTCAGGGATTCGGCAAAATACCCAATCACCGGTCGCCGTTTCACCAAAAAATGCACCTGAAGCGACCGCTGGGTGAGAGATCACATGATAGCTGTTGTAGGAAAAATACTCACCCGGCGCGATGACGGGAGATTGGCCGACAACACCATCTCCTTCCACCACGACGGTCTCTCCCGTTTCTTCGCGGACGACCCATTTGCGGCCACGGATCGTCACCGGGACAGGCGAGTCATTGTGAATCGAAATAAAATAAACAAACGGGTGTGGCTTATCCGCAGGCGCATCCAGACTCGGCATGTAGATGACGTCATCTACTTTGACTCGAAGTTCTAGAAATTCCCGGATCGCGGTGGACATGCGGTCTATCCTTATAAATCGACATCCATTCGCAATTCAAAAATCACTTTGTGACGAGCACGAGGAAATTCCGCACCGGTTTATTCCAAAGTGGACGGCGTGAAATCGGGCCGCCAGGAATGGACTCGGAAATCCAAAGATCGGATGATCTGCCACCGTCGAAGTTCAGTGCCTGCTTGATTGGCCAGCCGCCAGGTGCCGCAGTGACCAGAGTTTTTGCGAGCTCTGCCAATGTGCAGCCGGAGCTGCAACCAATCCACCAACGTGTCCCGCCGTCCCAGAGAATCACGGTGCGGGCGCTGACTTTTTGGGTTTCTAAGCCTCCAATCGGCTTCCCGTTTTCGATGAGCATGGGTCCTGCTTGGATCATTTCCCGCATCGTGCCCGCCTCAGTTTTCCGAGTTTCTCCCGCCGCGAAATCCCGCTGACGCCTGACGCTCTCTGATACCAGACACCGCTGCCTAGCGACGAAGCGCTATTCCAAGCTCCGGCAATTTTTCCTGCCGCAGCAACAAGTCCCAGTGGATTTCCCTCTGGCGTGAAAAAGCCTGCATTCACCGCCGCGATACCGCCAAATGCACGGCAGGCAGCAGCTGAATCGGCATATTGGCTTTCTGGTCCGCGGGCTTGATCTGCAACCACCAAGCGATGGGTGCGACTATCGAAAGCCACGCCCTGGAAAGCAATGCCATCGATCATTTTTTCCGCGATGCGGGCCGCAGCCGCAGCTAGCTGTGGTGGCTCCTCATCAACAGGAATCGCCCGTGGGATCTGCGCCACTTCAGGTGGCTTTGCATGAGCATTCCCCAGCAATACCATCATGGAAACCGCAGCTATCAGCGTCAATCGCATAAGGGGAACTTGCACGTGCTGGGAGGCATGGCAAGTCTCGCGAGAGGGCGACTGCTGTTTCGGAATGTTGAGTTCTTTCTTAGTTCGGGGGGCGCATGCTTCCAGCGTGCCATTCCGGCATCCTGCCGGGAATTCTTCGAATCTCGGATTCAATGAGCGCTTGCGCGGAAGC